>JBIPNU010000081.1:0-7807 GCA_044370615.1 Burkholderiales bacterium | reverse complement strand
ACGAGCGGATTGCGCTTGAGCTGGCCGGCGATCTCGGGCTGGGTGAGGTCGATGAAGTAGCGGGTCGGGAGCCTCGTCGGTCCTGTGCGGGCGGATGCGGGTGGAGCGGCGGCCCGGTGGCGCGGGGGCCGTCGCGGGGATTCAGCCGCGGGCGGCCTCGGCCATCAGCTCGTCGACGGCCACCAGCACGCCGTTGCGGTCGATCGAGCGCAGCGCGGCGTTCATCATCGCGATGGCAACGTTGCCGTTGTAGGCGGAGAGCATCGGCACGGTGCCGGTCAGGCAGCTCTGCGCGAACTGTTCGAGTTCGTCGCGGAACATGTCGCTCGCGGGGATCTCGAGCACCTCGCGCTTGCCGTAGCCGTCCTTGCCGCGCTGGATGTAGAGCGAGGAGGTCTTGTGCAGGTTGGAGGGCGTGTCCCAGGTGCCGAAGTCCACCTCGTAGTGCATCAGGCCCTTCGAGCCGAAGATCCGTACCGCGAAGATGCCCGGCGAGGTCCAGCAGGTACCGACATAGGCCACAGTGCCATTGGCGAACTTGACGAGCGACATCGACTGGTCGTCGACCTCGGCGCCCACCGGCGAGAGCTTCGAGGCGATCGAGGAGACCTGGGCGACCTGGCCGCCCAGCAGGTGCACGATGTCGAACATGTGCACCGCCAGCTGCGACAGGGGGCCGCCGGGCGCGCGGTCCTTGTACCAGCGCCAGGTCTGCGGGGTGAGTTCGAGCGCGCGCTCGTTGGAGAAGTTGGCCTCGATGAAGCCCACCCGCCCGAGTTCGCCCGAGTCGATGCGCTCCTTCATCATGCGCACGCCGGCGAGCAGGCGCGCCGAGTGGCCGACGGTCACCGTCACCCCGTGCTGCCTCTGCAGCGCCTCGATCTTCAGGCCGTCGGAGAGCGTGGCCGCGATCGGCTTCTCGGTGTAGATGTGCTTGCCGGCCTTCGCGATCTGCTCGGCCACCGGCAGGTGCTGTTCGTTGGGCACCGTGATCACCACGCCCTTGATCGACGGATCGGCGAGCAGCGCCTCCATCGAGTCGACCGATCGGTAGCCGGTATCGGCGAACTCGGTCTGGAACTCGTCGCGCTTGTCCTGCGAGCGGCTGTAGCCGGCGACGATCCTGAGCGTGCTCGACGCGCGCGCGGCGCGGGTGAGCACCTTGGCCCAGCGGCCGAGGCCGACGATGCCCAGTTTGACGGGTTCGCTCATGGGGGACTCTCCTCCTGCAGATCACGGATCGGGCGGGGGCCATCCCCGCGGGCGCCGTCGCGCGCACGGGCGCGACGACCGGTTCGACGTGGATAATACCGTAATACGGTATGACCCATCCGACCGGGGACCTTGCGTCGGGGTAGGATAGGCGGGTACCCGCGCACCCGGTGGCCGGACGCCTGTCCTGCCCGCCGGCCTGCGCCTCATCAGGGCACTCTTCGTGGACAGTCCGCCCGATCCCGCCGCCTCCCCGCTCACCGTGCGTCCCCAGGCCGCCCCCCTGCGCCAGCAGGTGGTCGATCGCCTGCGCGCCGCGGTGATCGGCGGCGACCTGCGCCCCGGCCAGCGCCTGACCGAGCGCGAACTGATCGAACGGGTCGGCGTGTCGCGCACCGTGATCCGCGAGGCCCTGCGCCAGCTGGAGACCGAGGGGCTGGTGGAGACGTTGCCGAACCGGGGACCGGCCGTCCGGGCGCTTACGCGCGCGGAGGCTACCGACCTGTACCGGATCCGTGCCTCGCTGGAGGCGCTGGCCGCGAGGCTGTTCGTCGAGCGCGCGCCGGAGAGCCTGCTCCGGCAGCTGGCCGCGACGCTGCGCGAGGTGGAGACGGCCTACGCGGCAGGCGACGCGCAGGCGATCCTGCAGGCGAAGAATCGCTTCTACGCGGTGCTGCACGAGGGCGCGGCGAGTGCGGTGCTCTCCTCGATGCTGGTCGGGCTGCATGCGCGCATCTGGCGGTGGCGCGCGCTCGGACTGACCCATCCCGAGCGCTCGGCCGACCGGCCCCGTCGCGCCGCGCAGGCGCTGGGCGCGCTCGTGGAGGCGATCGGCCGGCGCGATGCGGACGAGGCCGAGCGGGTGATCCGCGAGGACACTGCCGATGCGGCCCGGGAGGCGATGCGGCTGGCCGGAAACGGGTAACCTTCCTCCATCGTGCGCGGCCGGCGCACGCTGACCAAGGGGATCGCCATGCTTCGTCGCCGAACGGTTGGGTTCGCCCTGGCCGCCGCCTTCGCTGCCCTCTCCACCATCGCCCAGGCCCAGGCGCCCGGCAAGCCGGTGCGCATCGTGGTCCCCTTCCCGCCCGGGGGCAGCGTCGATGTGATCGCGCGGCTGCTCGCGGCGCGCATGACCGAAATCTCCGGCCAGAGCCACATCGTGGACAACCGGGCCGGAGCCACCGGCGTGATCGGCACCGAGCATGTCGCGCGCGCCGCCCCCGACGGACAGACCCTGCTGCTCAACACGCTGCCCTTCGTGGTCAACGTGCCGCTGATGGGCAAGGTGCCCTATGACCCGATCCGCGACTTCGCGCCGGTGTCGCTGGTGGCCACCGCGGCGTCCATGCTGGTGGTGCACCCGTCGGTGCCGGCGCGCAACCTGAAGGAACTCGTCGCGCTGGCGAAGTCGAAGCCGGGCCGCCTCAACTATTCATCGTCGGGGAGCGGCTCGAATCCGCACATCCCCGCCGAGTTCATGAAGCAGCTCACCCGCACCGACATCACCCACGTACCGTACAAGGGGGGCGGCCCGGCGCTCACTGCGGTGCTGGGCGGCGAGGTCGATCTCAGCTTCATCAGCCTGGTCGCGGTGCTGCCGCATGTCGAGTCGAAGCGGCTGCGCCCGATCGCGGTGACCAGCGCGAAGCGGGTCCTGCTGGCCCCCGACGTGCCGACGATGGCCGAGTCCGGGCTGCCGGGCTTCGAGTTCAGCGCCTGGTTCGTGCTGATGGCGCCAGCCGGCACGCCGCAGCCGGTGATCGCGGCAGCCAACCAGCTGGCCGTGCGGGCGATGCAGTCGCCCGAGGTGCGGGAGCGGCTGCTGAAGGAGGGCTCCGAGGCGCTGGGCACGCCACCCGAGGCGGTGACCGCGCTGCTGAAGAGCGAGCTGGTGCGCTGGACGCGGCTCGTGAAGGAAAACAACCTCAAGCCGGAGTGATCGACCGGGCGCGTGCGCCTGGTCGATCACTCGGCGGGCTCCCGCGAGCCCTTCGCCAGCCCGCGTGCATCGTCACGCGCGTCGCGCCGCGCATCACCCCGCACGGCGCCAGGCGCATCGCCCCGCACGCGGGCCCGGCGAGGGCGCCGGGAATCCATGTCTGTCCGATGGGTCCGGCTGCGCCTGCGCGGCGACAGGCAGACGCCGGATGCCGGGGTGCGCGCTGCGCCCGCAGGGGCGCCGCGGCTGTCCGCGCCCCTGCCCGCGGCGGGCTCTCGTCCGAGGCTACTGTCCCGGGCTGTTGGCGATCCGCGTGCGGCGCTCGCGCACCGCGGTCGCCAGCGCCTCGAGCACCGGCACGCTGTCCTCCCACGAGATGCAGGCGTCGGTGATCGACTGGCCGTAGGTGAGCGGCTTGCCGGGGACGAGATCCTGTCGACCTGCGACCAGATGGCTTTCGATCATCACGCCGATGATGCGTTCGCTGCCGCCGGCGATCTGGCCCGCGATGTCGTGGGCCACCGGGATCTGGTTTTCGTGCTTCTTGGAGCTGTTGCTGTGGCTGGTGTCGATCATCAGTCGCTGCGCGAGACCGGCCTTCGCGAGTTCCACGGACGCGGCCTCGACGCTCGCCGCGTCGTAGTTCGGCGCCTTGCCGCCGCGCAGGATGATGTGGCAGTCCTCGTTGCCGCGGGTGGCCACGATCGCCGAGTGCCCGGCCTTGGTCACCGACAGGAAGTGGTGGGGGCGTTCGGCCGCCTTCATCGCGTCGACCGCGATCTTCACCGTGCCGTCCGTGCCGTTCTTGAACCCGACCGGGCAGGACAGCCCCGAGGCGAGCTCGCGGTGGGTCTGGCTCTCGGTCGTGCGCGCGCCGATCGCGCCCCAGCTCACCGTGTCGGCGATGTACTGCGGCGTGATCATGTCGAGGAACTCGCACCCGGCCGGCACGCCGATGCGATTGACCTCGAGCAGCAGCTCGCGCGCCACGCGCAGGCCGCGATTGATGTCGAAACTGTCGTCGAGGCCGGGATCGTTGATCAGACCCTTCCAGCCGACCGTGGTGCGCGGCTTCTCGAAGTACACGCGCATCACCACCTCGAGGTCGGCCGCCAGCCGGTCGCGAACCGGCTTGAGCTGCCGCGCGTAGTCGAGTGCCGCCTTCGGATCGTGGATCGAGCAGGGGCCGATGATCACCACCAGCCGGTCATCCATGCCGTGGATGATGCGGTGGATCCGCTCGCGCGTGTCGTGCACCAGCGCGGAGACGGTGTCCTCGATCGGTAACTCGCGGATCACGTGCGAGGGCGGGGCGAGTTCCTTGATCTCGCGGATGCGCAGGTCGTCGGTCTGGTGGGGCATGGCAGTCTCCGGGCGGTGGGTTCAGGGGCCCCGGGGTTCCGGCGGACAAAAAAAACCGCCAGGCGGGGCCTGGCGGTCGGGATCGGATCGGGGTCGTGTCAGCGCCGTTCCGGATCTTCCGCCAGGGGCAGGAAGCCGGTAAAGGAAAAGCCGCTGGGGTGGGGGCGTTTGGACACGGGTCGGGTAGGTGGGTGCGCGGCGCGGGGCCGCAGAGAACGCCGCGGGCCGGCTGGCGTGATCGGCAGTCGACTGCAGGGTATGCGAAAACCGTCCCCGCGTGCAAGCGCGCGGGCTATTCGGCCACGATGCCCGCCGCCTTGACCACCGGTGCGTAGCGTGCGATCTCGTCACGGATGAAGGCTGCGAACGCCTCGGGCGAGCTGGCCACCACCTCGCCACCCTGCGCAGTCAGCCGCTCGCGGGACTCCTTGCTGGTGAGCGCGGCGACGGCCTGCTCGTGCACGCGGCGCAGTACCGGTGCGGGCAGTCGTGCCGGGGCCACGAGTCCGTACCACGCCTCGGACTGGAAACCCTTCACGCCGGCCTCGGCGATCGTCGGCAGGTCGGCGAACACCGGGTGGCGGCGCGCCGAACTCACCGCCAGCGCCCTGACCCGCCCGCCCTTGACCATGTCGGCGGAAGTGGGCTGGATGATCATCAGGTCGACGTTTCGCGCCATGAGATCGGCGAGCGCCGGGGCGCCTCCCTTGTACGGGACGTGCTCGATGTTGATCCGGGCGAGGTGGGCGAACAGGGCGCCGGCGAGGTGCTGCGAGGAGCCCAGCCCGCCCGACGCATAGGTGAGCGGGCGACCGCTGCGGGCGAGCGCGAGCAGTTCCGCGGCGCTGCCCGCCGGGACTCCCGGATGCACCAGCAGCAGCTGGGTGAAGGTGGCGCCCAGGCTCACCGGCGTGAAATCGCTCAGCGTGTCGTAGGGCAACTTGCGGTAGATCAGCGAGTTGATCGCGTGGCCGATCGCGACGTAGAGCAGCGTGTAGCCGTCCGGCGCGGCGCGAGCCGTCATCTCGCTGGCGATGATCCCGTTGGCGCCGGGTCGGTTGTCGACCAGGGTCGGCTGCCCCCAGGCCTGCGCCATCTGCTGCGCGACCATGCGCGCCATGATGTCGGTGGTTCCACCGGGCGCGAACGGCACCAGCATGCGTACCGGGCGCGACGGAAAGGACTGGGCCGACGCCGCGGGAGCCATCGCGAGCGTGGCGGCCACCAGTGCCGCGCCCGCAATCGCACGACTTGCGCGGGCGATCATGCGGCCTCCGCGTCGACGGCCACGTGCCCGCTGGGTGTCCCCAGCACGGTCGTGCGCTCCATGTGCCGCTCGAGCGCCTGCTCGTAGTCGCCGAGCGCGATGTGCATGGTGCAGCGGTTGTCCCAGACGAGGATGTCGTCGCGCTGCCACTGGTGCCGATACAGGAACTGGGGCCGCGTTGCATGCTGGAGCAGGTAGCGGATGATCGGCTGGCTCTCCTCCTCGGTCATCGACTCGAAGCGGCGGACCTTCTCGCCGATGTAGAGCGCGCGGCGTCCGGTCTCGGGGTGCACGCGCACGACCGGCTGGGCGACCGGGGGGTTGAGGCGACGATTCTGCTCGGCCCACTGCGGCGCTTGATCCGCCCCCTTGCGCTCGGGCTGGTGGACGCCGTGCAGCCCGTCGATGAGGCGCTTCATGCCCGGGGACAGCGCGTCGTAGGCGGCGGTCATGTTGGCGAACATGGTGTCGCCGCCGACCGGGGGTACTTCGACCGCGCGCAGCAGCGAACCCAGCGAGGGGACCAGCGTGAACGACATGTCGGAGTGCCAGAGCTGGCCGGTGTAGCGCGAGTTCGACGGCTGGCCGTCGGTGCGCTCGCGGTTGGTCACCATCAGGAGCTCGGGATGGTCCGGATCGCGGTCGCGCGGCAGCGAATCGTGGCGATCGAGTTCGCCGAAGTGCCGGCTGAACGCGATGTGCTGTTCGCGATCGACACGCTGCCCGCGGAGCAGCAGCACGCCGTGCTCGAGGAAGGCGCGGTGCACTTCCCCGAATTCTGACTCGCCGATCGGCCGGGTCAGGTCCAGCCCCTCGATCTGCGCGCCCAGCGCATAGGACAGCTTTCGTATGCGGATGCCCATCGGTGAACCTCCCCTGGGGCCGGCGCGCCTGCTGCGGCACGCTCTGGCCGTGACCGCGAGGACGATCGAGCCGTCCCGCGGGTCGGAAGCGGGGGAGCATGTCCCCGGCGCGTGTCGCACGTTACGCCCGGCGGGCGCGAGGGGTCAATCCGGCAGGGCGCGGGTGTGCGCGGACGCGCCCGACAGGCTAGCGACCCTGGTGTCCGGATCTTCCGGTGTGCGCCGGCCCGGTTGCCTCCACGGCCTTCGAGGATTGATCGCGGGGCCCCGACCGGGGAGACGCTGCGAGCGGCGCACGGGGCGCGAGGTGCCGTGCGCGAGCCGATCCCGAGGGGCGGCGCCGAACGCCGATGCAGGGCAACCCCTCGGGACCGACTGTCGGCGCGCGGCACGTGACAGTCCGTCCGCCTGCAACTCAGTTCGGCGCGCGCGCGTGCGGCGGGTCACGAAGCGCGGCCTCCTGCGCCTCGAGGAAGGCGCGGCGGAACGCGAGCGGGTCGCGGATGCCGGGCACGGGCGCCTGCGGCAGGCCACCGCCCGCGACCACGATGGTGCCGAAGCCGAGCAGGCGTCCGATCACCCCTTGCTGGACCTGCAGGCTCTCCACCTTCTGCAGGTTGAACTCGACGGTGTCGCGCCGGATGAACCCGAACTTGGTGATCACCCTGCGGTTGGTGACCGCCAGCTCGGTGCTGCGCTGCTTCACCCACGCGACCGCGAGCAGCACGAGGCCGATGCCGACCACGACCAGGAGCACGCCGGGCAGCACCCAGCCGGCCAGCGACCACCAGCTTACCTGCCCCGTGTGCACGACGCGCTCGCCGGGGACCAGGGCCTGTTCGATGTAGCGGGACATCCGTGGGGTCCTGCAAGTGTGGGGACGGGAGGGCGCCCGGCGATCGCCCCGGCGGTGCGACCGGGCGTGACCGATCGGGGGGACGCGACCGCGGGCGCGGCCAGCCGATGCGGACGGGGATGCGGTGGACGAACTGCGCGACGCACGGCCGCCCGGCACCAGGGGCTGCGGCCCTCCGGCCGCTACCGGGCACGCCAATGATAGGCGAGTCGAGCCGCGGGGACGGGCGCGCTAAGCTTGCGAACGATGAAAACGCTTCCGATCCAGACCCCGGGACGGCGTCCCCTCTCCGCGCTGCCACCGCT
>JBIPNU010000108.1:0-7030 GCA_044370615.1 Burkholderiales bacterium | reverse complement strand
GCGCATCCGCCGGCGGGTATCCGGCTACAACCTCGACCAGTTGCTGCCCGAGAACGGCTTCAATGTCGCCCGCGCACTGGTGGGCAGCGAGGGCACCTGCGCGATCACGCTGCAGGCGACCACGCGGCTGGTGCACAGCCCGCGCCATCGCGTGCTGCTGGTGCTGGGCTTCGAGGACATCTACCGGGCGGGTGATGCGGTGCCGTGGATCCTGCCGTTCGGGCCGATCGCCACCGAGGGCCTGGACGAGCGGATCATCGGCGGGCTGCGCGAGCGCGGGCTGCGGCTGCCCGATATCGCGAAGCTGCCGGCGGGCCGCGCGTGGATCATGGCCGAGTTCGGCGGCGACACCCCGTCGCAGGCGATCGAGCAGGCGCGCGCGCTGGTCGGCCATGCGGCCGCGCAGGCGGGGGCGCCCAGTCACTGGCTGGTGACCGATCCGCGCGAGGCCGAGGCGATCTGGAGCATCCGCGAGACGGCCGCCTCGGCGACCGCGCTCGCGCTCGTCGGGCAGCCCGATCCGCAGGTGGGCTGGGAGGACGCCGCGGTCGATCCGTTGCGCCTGGGCGACTACCTGCGCGAGTTCCAGTCGCTGGTCGATCGCCACGGCTACCAGACCTCGCTCTACGGGCACTTCGGCGACGGCTGCATCCACGCGCGCATCACCTTCGATTTCCGCACGCGCGAGGGCATCGCGAACTGGCGCGCCTTCACCGAGGAGGCCGCGCACCTGGTCGTGCGCTATGGCGGCTCGCTGTCGGGCGAGCATGGCGACGGGCAGGCCAAGGCCGAGTTCCTCCCGGTCATGTACGGCCCCGAGCTGATGCAGGCGTTCCGCGAGTTCAAGGCGATCTGGGATCCGCGCGGGCGCATGAACCCGGGCAAGCTGATCGACGCCTGGCGCATCGACGAGAACCTTCGCCACGGGCCCGACTACCGACCGGTCGAGCCGACCACGCGGATGCGCTTCTCGAGCCCCGAGGGCGACGGACTGGTGCGCGCGGTCGAGCACTGCGTGGGCATGGGCAAGTGCCGCGCGCAGTCCGGGGGCGTGATGTGCCCGAGCTACCGCGTCACCGGCGAGGAGCGCCACTCCACCCGTGGACGCGCGCGCCTGCTGGGCGAGATGCTGCGCGGCGAGCTCGTCACCGAGGGCTGGCGTTCCGAGGCGGTGAAGGAGGCGCTGGACCTGTGTCTCTCGTGCAAGGGGTGCCGCAGCGATTGCCCCACCCACACCGACATGGCTGCATTCAAGGCCGAGTTCCTCCATCACTATCACCACGACCGCCCGCGTCCGCGCCAGGCCTGGTCGATGGGGCGGGTGCAACGCTGGCTGGCGATCGCCGCGCGTGCGCCGCGCCTGTCCAACGCGCTGCTGCGCATCGCGCCGGTCCGGGCGCTCGCGCGCTGGGCGGGAGGGCTTGCGCCGCAGCGGCGGCTGCCGTCCCTCGCACCGCGCGGCTTTCGAGCGATGTTCCTCGCGCGGGGCGGCGTCGTCGGCGAGCGCGGGGTCCACGTGGCGCCGCGCGCGCCCGGCGAGGCGCCGCGCGGACGGGTGCTGCTGTGGGCCGATACGTTCAACGAGCACCTGCGGCCCGAGGTCGCGCAGGCGGCGGTGCGGGCGCTGGAGGCGGCAGGCTTCGAGGTGGCCGTGCCGCCAGCCGGCCTGTGCTGTGGTCGGCCGCTCTACGACTTCGGCCTGCTCGACCAGGCGGCCGCGCAGTTCGCGGCCCTGCTCGACGCGCTGGCCGCGACGATCGATGCCGGCACGCCGGTGGTGGGGCTCGAGCCCGCCTGCGTCTCGGCGTTTCGCGACGAACTGCTCAAGTTGTTCCCGGACGATGCGCGGGCGAAGCGCCTCGCCGCGCAGGTGGTGACGCTGCCCGAGCTGCTGGTACGCGAGCGGGTCGAGCTGCCGCCGCTCGAGGCCACGGTGCTGGTGCAGGCGCACTGCCACCAGCGGGCGCTGGGTGGCACCCGTGCCGACGAGCAGGTGCTCGACGCGATGGGCGTGCGCCACCAGTGGGTCGAGGCGGGTTGCTGCGGCATGGCCGGCAGCTTCGGGTTCCATCCCGACCACTACCCGCTGTCGGTGAAGGCGGCGGAACTCTCGCTGCTGCCGGCGCTGCGCGCGCGCGCGCCGGGCACGCGAGTGGTGGCTTGCGGCTACAGCTGCCGCGAGCAGGTCGAACAGCTGGGCGACTGCCTGACCGAGCATCTGGTCGAACTGATCGCCGAGGCATTCGATCGTCGCGCCGCCGCGCGCGAGGACCGTCCTGCCGGTGGCCGGCGCGAATCGACGATCGCATGACGGACGTCGATGCGATCGGGTCGCTGCGATGACTGGCGAGCAGACCAGGATCGATGCGATCGCGGGCGATGCGATGACGCGCGATCCGCTGCGGTTCAGCCCGTCGGCGCACGACGCTTCGCGGTTCCCCCGATGACGCTCGCCTGCCGGCTGCCCGACCCGATGACACTTCTGCACGTGGCGGAGGGTCGCCTGCGCTCCCGCCGCGCAGGGTGCGTCGAATGAGCGCGCTCGAGGCCCTGACCCCAGCGCTGTGGCTGTGGGTGGTGCTGGTGCTGGTAGTCGCCTCGTGGGTCTACGGCGTGCTCGGCATCGGGCTGCCTCTGATCGCCACGCCGCTGCTCGCTCTGGTGATGCCGCTGCACGATGCGGTGGTGGTGCTGCTGGTGCCAGTGCTCGCCGCGGTGGTGCTGTCCATCTTCACCGCGCCCGATTTCCGCGGCACGCTCCGACGATACTGGGTGATGCCGCTGGGCGCCTTCATCGGCGCTGCGGTCGGCGCGCAACTGTTCATCCGGGTGCCGCACTTTCCCTACGCGCTGGTGCTGGTGGCCGCGATCATCGCGTGGCTGTGGCTCGATATCCGCGGCGCCAGCCAGTCGCCGGCCCTGCAGCGCCGGCCGCTGGCGTGGGGGCTGGTGTTCGGGATCGCCACCGGTCTGTTCGAGACCACCGCCAACGTGGCCGCGCCACCGCTGATCGCCTACTACGCGGGTCTGGGGCTGGCGCCGGGGGCGATGATCCAGGGTTTCAACCTGTGCTTCCTGGTCGGCAAGTCGATGCAGTTCGCGACCTTCAGCACTCTCGGGGGCATCACGCTGGCACAGTGGGCGGCGACGCTGCCGCTCGCGGCCGTGGCGCTGGTCGCCCAGCGGCACGGCATCTCTGTGCGCCAGCGTACCGACGCCCGCACCTATCGGGTGTGGCTGCGGCTTGCGCTGGGGGCGATGGCCCTGGTGATCCTTGCCCAGCAGATCTGGCCGCGGGCGGGCTGATCCCGCCCCGGCTGCAGGCGACGCTGCGCGTCAGCGCGGCGTCGAGGCGAGCAGGGTCTTCAGTTCGCCCGACTGGAACATCTCGGTCATGATGTCCGAGCCGCCGACGAACTCCCCGTTCACGTACAGCTGCGGGATGGTCGGCCAGCTCGCGTATTCCTTGATGCCCTGGCGGATCTCGGGTTCCTCGAGCACGTTGACCGAGAAGAACGTGTCGACGCCGCACGCCGAGAGGATGCGCACCGCGTTGGCGCTGAAGCCGCACTGCGGGAAGCCGGGGGTGCCCTTCATGTAGAGCACGACCGGGTGGCCGGTGACCTGCTGGTGGATGGTGTCCTTGATGCTCATCGCCTGTTCTCCGCGACTGGCGCGGGCGCGCGCCCGCGAGAGACCGGACGATACGAGAAGTCGACTAATTTGGTCAAGAATCAGCGGGTTGCCGCCCCGCCCCCGAGTCGGCCGGGTCGCGGACGCGCCCGGTTTGCTTGCTCGCCCACTCGCGCGACCGCCCGACCGCCCGCCTGCGGCGATCGGCGGTGGCGTGCCGGAGCGCCGGGGTACCCCGCGCATCGACTCACCCGGGATCACCGTCGCGCGCGACCGGGCAACGACTGCCCGCCGCGGCCTGCGGGCGGGACGTACGCGGCGATCGGCGCTCAGCGACGGACGAGCTTGTCCTCGAACCAGTCCCACATGACGGCGGCGACCTTGGTGAGGTAGTCGCGCTGGCAGTGCTGCGCGCCGCCTTCCTCGGCAGTGAAGACCCGCAGGGTCTTGTCCTGCGAGCCGCTGGCGGCGTACAGCGCCTGTGCGTCGACGAGCGGCACCTGCTCGTCGTCGGCCCCGTGCACGATCAGGAAAGGGCAGCGCATCTTCTGCACCACGCCGTCCAGGCGGAACGGTTCGAGTCGGCGCAGTGCCTCGTCGAGCGAGTCGACGCCGAGGATCCACATGATGTGGTGGCCCGGCACCGACAGCGAGGTGTTGAACGCCGCGTCGATCCGCTTCTTCCAGGTCGCGTAGTAATCCCAGATCGCGCCCCAGGCGATGCAGGCGGCAAACCGCGGTTCCATCGATGCGATGCGCGGCGCGTAGTAGCCGCCGAGGCTGATCGCCACCACGCCCACGCGCGAGGCGTCCACGTCGGGGCGGCGCTCCAGCCAGTCCATGCAGGCGGAGCCGGCAACCTCGTAGTCGTGGCGCAGCACATGGCCACGGAAGCGGATCGCCTCGCCGGTGCCGGGGCCGTCCATGATCAGGCAGGAGATGCCGCGCTTCACCAGATCGGGGACCCCGCGCATGAACTGGATCTCCTTGGTGACGTCCAGCCCGTCGAAGTAGACCACGCAGGGCTTGCGCGCCTCGGTCGATCCCTGGGCGTGCACGAAGTAGCCAGGCAGCGTACCGCCCCCGAAGGGAATCTCCACGATCTCGATGTCGAGGTCGGTCAGGCCGACGAAGGCGTGGAAGCACTCGACCCCCCGGCGATAGGCGGCGAGTGCCGGCTCGTCCTTGGGCGTGCGGAACCGCTCGGCCATCTGGTAGTAGTTGGTCGCGCGCAGGTAGGCATGCGCAGCCGAGAAGCGATGCCCTGACGAGCGTCGCTCGTCGCCGAACGCAGCCACCGTGTCGGCGACATCGCGGCAGGCGTTGAACCAGGCGTCGTCGTCATCAGGAGCGCAGCCCTTCAGCCTGCGGCCGATGCGGTCGAGTTCGCCGATCTCGCAGCCGCCGTAGGGCGCCGAACTCAGCATGTTGATGAACGCCGACGACCAGCGGTAGTTGCCGGGGAAATACATGAAGTACTGCGGATCCTTCTTCGGGGCGGTGTCGGCCATGGTCGATCTCCTTCGTGCGGCGGGTGGAACGCACCCCTCGGACGGGGTGCCGTGGCAGTGATGGGGGCGAGGACGTGCCGGTTCCCGGGGTGTGCCGCGCAGCCGGGTCCGGCGGAGACGACTGGCCGCAGCGCGCGCCGCCCGCCGAGGGGTGGGCGGCAACCGGCCTCAGAACTCCGCGCGTACGTTGGCCGCGCGCGCGACGCGTCCCCACTTCTCGTACTCGCGGCGAAGGAAGGCACCGAAGTCCTCGGGGCTGCCGCCGGCCACGTCGTAGCCGAGCGCCGCCAGCGCTTCGCGTCCCTCGGGCGAGAGCACGCGCCGGTTCACCTCGGCGTTGATGCGGACGATCAGTTCGCGCGGCGTGCCGGCCGGGGCCATGATGCCGTTGAAGTTCTGCGACTCGAATCCGGCCAGACCCGCCTCGGCCACGGTCGGCACCTCGGGCAGGCTGGCCGAGCGCGTGAGGCCGTTCACGCCCAGCACCCGCACCTTGCCCTGCTTGCGGAAGGCGAGTGCATTGGGGATCGACATGGTGATCACGTCGATCTGCCCGGCCAGCAGGTCCACCTGCGCCGGCGCCACGCCCTTGTAGGGCACGTGGGTCATCTTCAGCGCGGCCATCGAGTTGAAGAGTTCCATCGTGAGATGGCCGACCGTGCCCACGCCCGGCGAACCGAAGGTGAGTACGCCCGGTCGCTTGCGCGCGAGCGCGATCAGCTCCTGCACGCTGCGCGCCGGGACGCCGGGGTGCACCACGATCGCGCTGGTGGTGGTGGTCACCAGCACCACCGGTGCGAGGTCCTTCAGCGGGTCGTAACCGAGCTTCTGGCCCAGGTGCGGGGCCACGGTGAGGGGGCCGGGGTTTGCGCCCAGCAGCGTGTAGCCGTCAGGGGCGGCGCGCGCGACGAATTCGGTGGCCGGCACCCCCCCGGCTGCTGGCCGGTTGTCGACGATCACCGGCTGGCCCCAGGCTTCGTTCAGCCGCTGGCCCACCAGGCGGGCGTTGTAGTCGGTCGGCCCGCCAGCGGCGAAGGGCACGATGATGCGGATCGGCTTCACGGGCCATGCCGGCGCCTGGGCCACCGCGCCACCGATCGGCAGCGTGACCGCGCACAGGAGCGCGCTGCCGAGCCGTCGCGCGCCGAGCGACGCCGCGGAGCCGCACGCGCACGGCGTGCCGACGGCGGGAAATGCCTTCATGGAATTCCTCCGGGGGGCGTCGTCTCTGTGGCGGATCCGGAGATCCGGGGGCGACTGCGCCAGACATTTCACGATACCAAACATCGGCGGCAGGTGGAACCCGCCCGGGCCACCCGGCCCGACCCCTGGTCGGCCACGGGTCACCGTGTGCGGCCGCCTCTCGCATCGGCGTCTGCGCGCCGTGCACTGCGAGCGGCGAAACGCGAACCGCGAACGGCGAACCGCGAAGAGCGACCCGCGAAGGGCGAACCGGGAAAGGGCGAGCCGGGAAAGGGCGAGCCGGGAAAGGGCGGACCGGGAACCGCTACCCGCCAACCCCCAACCTCCAACCTCCAACCTCCAACCACGGGCGGGGCGCAGGGTGCGACCTGCGAGGGGCGGGTACGTGTCCGGCCGCTCAGGTCCGGGGTTGAAGCTCGAGCAGGTTCGTGGGCGTACCTGCGGCGAAGGCGAGCACGTTGTCGAAGGCCTCGCCGAAGTACTGGTCGTAGGTCTCCAGCGTCGCCCAGCCATAGTGCGGCGTGCAGACCACGGTCTCCATCGCCAGCAGCGGATGATCGTGCGGCAGCGGCTCCTCGTCGAACACGTCGAGCGCGGCGTAGCGCGGGCGGCCGGCCCGCAACGCAGCGACCAGCGCGCCGGGCGCGATCAGGCCTGCGCGGGCGGTGTTGGCTAGCAGGGCC
>JBIPNU010000080.1:0-7837 GCA_044370615.1 Burkholderiales bacterium | reverse complement strand
TTCCCGCCCGACCACGCCCCTCGTAGGCCACAGTCCCCCATGCCTGCCGATCGACCGGAAACCCCACCGTCCTCCCTCCCCGCCGGCTCCCAGCCGGGGACCGGTGGCAGGCCGGGCTCGACTGGGCCGACGACCGCTGCCCCGGTTCCGCCGACCGATCCGCCCGATGCCGCCGCGAGCGCCGGGCAGGCACTCCCGGTCATCGAACCCGACTGGCCCGCACCCGCGTCCATCCGCGGTTTCGTCACCACGCGGATCGGCGGCGCCGGCCGCGACGCGCACGCGAGTTTCAACCTCGGACTGCGGGCCGGCGACGATCCGGCCGTGGTGGCGGCCAACCGCCGGCGCCTGCGCGCGCGCCTGCCGGGCGACCCGGCGTGGCTGCATCAGGTGCATGGCACCACCGTGGTCGAGGCCGCATCCGTAGCCGGCGGCGTCGAGCCCCGGGCCGATGCCGCGTGGACCGACCGGCCGGGCGTGGTCTGCGCGGTACTGGTCGCCGACTGCATGCCGGTACTGCTGTGCTCGGCGGACGGGCAGCGGGTGGGCGTCGCGCATGCGGGCTGGCGCGGCCTGTCCGGAGGCGTCGTCGAGCGCACGATCGAGGCGATGGGCAGCCCGCCGGAGCGCACCCTCGCCTGGCTGGGTCCGGCAATCGGACCCGCCGCCTTCGAAGTCGGCGCCGACGTGCTCGAGGCCTTCGCGGGCGCCGCGCCCGAGGATGCAGTCGCCTTCGCGCCGATCCCGGACCGCCCCGGCAAGTGGCTCGCCGACCTGTTCGAACTCGGTAGACGCCGGCTGCGACGGCTTGGCGTCGTGCAGGTCCACGGCGGTGGCCTGTGCACCCACGCCGATGCACGGCGCTTCTTCTCCTATCGCCGGGACCGCGTGACCGGCCGCATGGCGGCCGTCGCCTGGATCGCGCCATGACGCCCGAAGGACCGTCGGCGCGCGCGTGGGCGCGCCTGATCGAGGCGCTGGGCCGTCGCCCCGAGGCCTGGCGCCCGATCCTCGAGGACTGGTCCGATCAGCACCAGGCGCTCTGGAAACGCCTGCTCGGCGAGACGAATCGGGCGTCGTCCCCGGCCGACGCTCGACCGTCCACGTCGCCGGCGACCGGCGGACCGCCGAACCCCGCGCCTGCTGCGGCGGCGCCAGCAGACGCGGACGGCCTCCTCCCCACGGGCGCCCCCTCGCGATCGGACACAGCCGGACCATCCGCGCAGGACATCCCGGCGGCCGGACCGAACGCCGGCGAGCGGGCCGCCACGACGCAGGCGAACGCAGGTGCCACGACCGCCGCGGCGCCCCCGGGCGGTTCGATCGCCCCCGGCGTCCCGGAGGGCTACGACGCGGGCGCCGCCGAACGGCCGGTGGCCGACCTGCCCCCGGTGCGCGATCGCCGCTTCGCCGACCCGGCGTGGTCCGCGCATCCGTGGTTCGACTACCTGCGGCGCGCCTACCTGCTGGGGGCGGACTGCGCGCGGCGCATGGTGGAGGCCGCCGGGCTGCCGCCCGAGGAGCAGCGTCGGGCGCGCTTCTTCGTCGAACAGTGGCTCGACGCGACCGCCCCGTCGAACTTTCCCGGCACCAACCCCGAGGTACTGGCGCAGGCCGCAGGCAGCGGCGGCGAGAGCGTAGCGCGCGGCCTGCGCCGCCTTGCGGCCGATCTCGCGCGCGGCTCGCTCACGATGACCGACGAGCAGGCCTTCGAAGTCGGACGCGATCTCGCGACCACGCCGGGCGTGGTGGTCGACCGCACCGAGATCGCGGAACTGATCCACTACCGCCCGCAGCGCGCGCGGGTGCGGGCCCGGCCGCTGCTGATCGTCCCGCCCTTCATCAACCGCTACTACATCCTCGACCTGCAGGCGCACAACTCGTTCGTGCGCTACGCCCTCGAGCAGGGCCTGGACGTGTACCTGGTGTCCTGGCGCAACGTTCCCGAGCCGCTCGGGCGGCTGAGCTGGACCGACTACGCAACCGAGGGGGTGCTGCGGCCGCTCGCGATCGCGCGCGACCTCTCCGGCAGCCCGCAGGTCAACG
This sequence comes from Burkholderiales bacterium, assembly GCA_044370615.1. Taxonomy (GTDB): domain Bacteria; phylum Pseudomonadota; class Gammaproteobacteria; order Burkholderiales; family CAIKXV01; genus CAIKXV01. The sequence continues at coordinate 5,791 of JBIPNU010000080.1, read as the reverse complement.
CGCTTGGCTTCTGCGTCGGCGGCACGCTGCTCGCCACCGCGCTGGCGCTCGCGGCAGGCCGCGGCGAGCACCCGGTGGCAAGCGTCACGCTGCTCACCACGATGCTGGATTTCTCCGACGTGGGCGAGATCGGCGCCTACATCGACGAGGGCTTCGTCGCCGAATGCGAGCAGCGACACGCCGGCGGGGGCATCGTCGACGGGCGCAGCCTCGCGCTTACCTTCGCCACGCTGCGCGCGAACGAACTGCTCTGGCGAAACGTGGTCGAGCACTACCTGAAGGGCCGCGAACCCGAGGCCTTCGACCTGCTCTACTGGAATGCCGACGGAACCAACCTGCCCGGGGTGCTCTACGCCTGGTACCTGCGCAACCTCTATCACGAGAACCGGCTGCGCGAACCCGGTGCGCTCGCGCTCGGCGGGGTGCCGCTCGACCTGCGCGCGATCCGCGCCTCGTGGTACCTGCTCGCCGCCGAGGACGATCACATCGTGCCGTGGCAGACCGCATGGCGCTCGGCGCGTCTGCTGCGCGGCCCGCGCCGCTTCGCACTGGCCGCGAGCGGCCACATTGCCGGGGTGATCAATCCGGCGGCGCGCAACCGTCGCCATCACCGTGCCGCCCCGCTTTCCGGCGCCGAACCGCAGGCATGGCACGAGAGGAATCCGCGGCGCCCGGGCAGCTGGTGGTCGGACTGGGCAGGGTGGATCGGGCGCCGCTCGGGAGCCTGGCGCACCGCGCCCGCCGCCCTCGACAGCGCGGCGCACCGGGCGCTCGAGCCCGCGCCTGGCCGCTATGTGCGAGAGCGCCACGTGCCCTCCGCCGTCGCGCCGGCCGAGGCGGCGGGTCGTACCGGCGCCCCGGAGCGGACGGACGCGCCGACCCCGGCGGACGCGCCGGGCACCTGCTGAGGGCGCGCGCCGTCCGCCCGGCCGCGTCCCGGTCGCGGCCTTCGGCGGGGGCCGTCGGGCGATCTCGCCGTCCGCGATGCCGGTGGGCTGCGCCACAGCAGGTTTTCGACGCGCGGCCGGTGCGCTCGGATACCATCTTCCCCAGAAGGCGACGCCACCGGCGCTCGCCCCGTCGGGTGCGACCGGCCGAGGCGGGCGCACGAACCAGAGACTGGAGGGATGCGCATGAGCAGCAGAGTGGCACTGGTGACCGGTGGCATGGGCGGGCTGGGCGAGGCGATCTCGGCCAAGCTCTCGCAAATGGGCTACCAGGTGGTGGTCAGCTATTCGCCGGGCAACTCCAAGGCCGGCGACTGGCTGGCCGACATGAAGACGCGCGGGCACCACTTCCACGCGGTGCAGATCGACGTCGCCGACTTCGACTCGTGCGCTTCGGGCGTCGAGAAGATCCAGGGCGAGGTCGGTCCGGTGGACGTGCTGGTCAACAACGCCGGCATCACCCGCGACATGACCTTCCGCAAGATGGGCAAGGTCGACTGGGACGCGGTGCTCAGGACCAACCTCGACAGCGTCTTCAACATGTGCAAGCCGGTGGTGGACGGCATGACCGAGCGTGGCTGGGGACGCGTGGTCAACATCTCCTCGGTCAATGGCCAGAAGGGTGCATTCGGCCAGACCAACTACTCGGCGGCCAAGGCCGGCATGCACGGCTTCACCAAGGCGCTGGCGCTGGAGGTCGCCCGCAAGGGCGTCACGGTCAACACCATCTCTCCCGGCTACATCGGCACCAAGATGGTGATGGCGATCCCGAAGGACGTGCTCGACTCGAAGATCATCCCGCAGATCCCGATGGGGCGCCTCGGAAAGCCCGAGGAGGTCGCCGGGCTGGTGGCCTATCTCTGCTCGGAGGAAGCGGCCTTCGTCACCGGCTCGAACATCGCGATCAACGGCGGACAGCACATGTTCTGATGCCGCGGCGGGGTGGATCCTCCATCCCGCGCCGGCCTACTGCAATCGCGGATCGGATACGATGTCGGTCGTCGCATCCGGCCCGCCACGGCGCCCCCCGTGGACGCCGCGTGAGGAGGAGACCAGCCCGTGAGCGACACCCCGCGCATCATCAAGAAATACCCGAACCGCCGCCTCTACGACACCGCGACCAGCACCTACATCACGCTCGCCAACGTCAAGCAGCTGGTGCTCGACCAGACGCCGTTCCAGGTGGTCGACGCGAAGAGCAACGACGACATCACGCGCAACATCCTCCTGCAGATCATCCTCGAGGAAGAGAACAGCGATGCCCCGATGTTCTCCTCGGACATGCTGTCGCAGATCATCCGCTTCTACGGCAACGCGATGCAGGGCATGATGGGCAGCTACCTCGAGAAGAACATCCAGACCTTCATGGCGATCCAGCAGCAGATGCAGGAGCAGTCGGCGAAACTGTACGGCGGCAACCCGATGGCGAGCGCCGAGGCGTGGAACCAGCTCGTGAAGATGCAGGGCCCGGCGATCCAGAGCCTGATGAGCGGCTACCTCGAGCAGAGCGCCAAGGTCTTCGTCGACATGCAGCAGCAGATGCAGAAGCAGACCCAGAACCTCTTCGGCGGCTTCCCCTTCCCCGGCTTCCCCGGCGCTGGCGGCAAGCCCGGCGACAAGTGACCGGCTCCGGCGACCGATGAGCGGTCGCCGTTCCCCCGCCGCTCCCGCGGTACCGCGAGTGGGCTTCGTCTCGCTCGGCTGCCCCAAGGCACTGGTCGATTCCGAGCGCATCCTCACCCAGCTGCGCGCAGAGGGCTACGCGATCGCCCCCGACTACGCGGGCTCCGACCTGGTGATCGTCAACACCTGTGGCTTCATCGACTCGGCAGTCGAGGAGTCCCTCGATGCCATCGGCGAGGCGCTGGCCGAGAATGGCAAGGTGGTCGTCACCGGCTGCCTGGGAGCGCGCAGCGAGCGGGTCACCGAACGCTTCCCGCAGCTGCTGGCCGTGACCGGTCCGCACGCCACCGAAGAGGTGATGCAGGCGGTGCACACCCACCTGCCGCGACCGCATGACCCGTTCGTCGACCTGGTTCCGCCCCAGGGCGTGAAGCTCACCCCGCGCCACTACGCGTACCTGAAGATCTCCGAGGGCTGCAACCACCGCTGCACCTTCTGCATCATTCCCTCGATGCGCGGCGACCTGGTCAGCCGGCCGGTCGGCGACGTGATGCTGGAGGCCGAACGCCTCGTGGGCGCCGGCGTGAAGGAGCTGCTGGTGATCTCCCAGGACACCAGCGCCTACGGCGTCGACATGCGCTACCGCACCGGGTTCTGGGGCGGGCGGCCGCTGCGCACCCGCATCACCGAACTGGCCGGAGCGCTGGGCTCGCTCGGCGCCTGGGTGCGCCTGCACTATGTGTATCCGTACCCGCACGTGGACGAACTCGTCCCGCTGATGGCCGAGGGGCGGATCCTTCCGTACCTGGACATTCCGTTCCAGCACGCGAGTCCCCGCATCCTGCGGCTCATGAAGCGCCCGGGCGACATCTCGGGCACGCTCGCGCGCATCCGCGCGTGGCGCGAAGCCTGCCCCGATCTCACCCTGCGCAGCACCTTCATCGCCGGCTTCCCCGGTGAGACGGAGGACGACTTCCAGCGCCTGCTCGACTTCCTCGAAGAGGCGCAGCTCGACCGCGTCGGCTGCTTTGCCTACTCCCCGGTCGAGGGCGCCGCCGCCAACGCCCTGCCCGACCCGGTACCGGACGAGGTCCGCGAGGAGCGACGCGCCCGATTCATGCAGGTGCAGGCACGCATCAGCACGGCGCGCCTGCAGCGCCGCGTCGGCACCACGACGCAGGTGCTGGTCGACCAGGTGGAAGGCACCCGTGCGGTCGGTCGCAGCGCGGCCGATGCGCCCGAGATCGACGGCGTGGTCCACGTCTCCCGCGCGAAGGGCGTGAAGCCCGGCGACCTCGTCGCCGTGCGCATCGAGCGCAGCGACGAGCACGACCTTCACGGGCAGCGCGTTCAGGGCTGAGGCGACCGTCGGAGGCTGCGGGTTGCCGAGCACGATGGCCCGCTGTACAGTGGTTCGGTGACGATGTCGTACGCCGGACGGGCTGGGTACACGGACCCGCCGGCAGGAGGAGTCGTGTGACGGAGCCAGCGATTATCCGCGAGCACGGCCCGACGCCGGGAGCGACCCTGGACGTCGGGTCGGCCATCATTCCCCCAGGCCTCGCCTCCGCGCGCACCCGATGAGCCTGCCCGTGCCTCCCGCACCGCCTGCCCGGCCGCAGCCTTCCCCGGCCTCGGTCGGGAATCGGTCCGAGTGGATCCTCGAGACCCGAGGCCTCGTCAAGGAGTTCAAGGGGTTCGTCGCGGTGAACGACGTCAACCTGAGGGTTCGTCGCGGAAGCATCCACGCGCTGATCGGACCCAACGGCGCCGGCAAGACCACGGTCTTCAACCTGCTCACGATGTTCCACCAGCCGACCCGCGGCGAAATCCTGTTCAACGGCAGGAACATCACCGGCGAGCGTCCGGCCCGCATCGCGCGCATGGGCATGGTCCGCTCGTTCCAGATCTCCGCGGTCTTCCCGCACCTGACGGTACTCGAGAACGTGCGTATCGCGCTGCAGCGCAAGCTCGGCACCTCGTTCCATTTCTGGAAGTCGGAGCACACGCTCGGCGAGCTCGATGACCGGGCGATGGAACTGCTCGAGCAGGTCGACCTGGGCCCGTTCGCCGATCACCTGACGGCCGAGTTGCCCTATGGGCGCAAGCGCGCGCTGGAAATCGCCACCACGCTCGCGCTCGACCCCGAGATGATGCTGCTCGACGAGCCGATGGCAGGCATGGGCCACGAGGATGTCGAGCGGGTGACCGCGCTCATCCGCAAGGCAAGTGCCAACCGTACGATCCTGATGGTCGAACACCACCTGTCGGTGGTCGAAGCGCTTGGTCAGACGATCACCGTGCTCGCGCGCGGGGCAGTACTCGCCGAGGGGCCTTACGCCGACGTCGCGAGCAATCCGCTGGTACTGGAGGCCTACATCGGGACCGAGCATGGCCAGCGCGCCTGACCCCACTGCCCCGCGCACCGAGCTGCTGCGCGTGCGCGATCTGCACGCGTTCTACGGTGAGTCTCATGTGCTGCACGGCGTGGACTTCGTCGTCAATCGCGGCGAGTGCGTGACGCTGCTCGGGCGCAATGGCGCCGGGCGTACCACCACGCTGCGCGCGATCCTCGGTCTGACCGGACGCCGCGCCGGATCGATCATGGTCAACGGTCGCGAGGCCATCGCGATGCACACGCACGAGATCGCGCGCCTGGGCATCGGCTACTGCCCCGAGGAGCGGGGCATCTTCGCCAGCCTGACGACCGAGGAGAACCTGATGCTGCCCCCGGCGGTCTCCAGCGGCGGCATGTCGGTGCAGGAGATCTACCAGCTGTTCCCCAACCTGCTCGAACGTCGCTCCAGCCCGGGCACGCGGCTCTCCGGGGGCGAGCAGCAGATGCTGGCGCTCGCGCGCATCCTGCGCACCGGCGCCCAGTTGCTTCTGCTCGACGAGATCACCGAGGGACTTGCCCCGGTGATCGTGCAGACCCTGGGCCGCGTCATCCGCACGCTGAAGGACCGCGGCTACACCATCGTGCTCGTCGAGCAGAACTTCCGGTTCGCCGCGCGGCTGGCCGACCGGCACTATGTAATCGAGCACGGTCGGGTGATCGAGACAGTCGAGGCGGATGCCCTGGACTCCCGCATGGACGAACTTCACGAACTGCTCGGCGTCTGAACCGCGCGCACGGCGCGGACCGGAGGCCGTCAGGGGTTCCCACCAACGCAGCACCAAGGAGGAGCAGATGAAAAAGACACTGGTAATGGCATGCGCCG
>JBIPNU010000078.1:0-7863 GCA_044370615.1 Burkholderiales bacterium | reverse complement strand
ATCATGACCCTGTCGGGTGCGTGGCACAAGCTGCGCACCGACCCGGTGCTGAAGTTCCTCGTGACCTCGTTGTCCTTCTACGGCATGTCGACCTTCGAGGGGCCGATGATGTCGATCAAGACGGTCAACGCGCTGTCGCACTACACCGACTGGACGATCGGTCACGTGCACTCGGGCGCGCTGGGCTGGGTGGGGATGATCTCGATGGGATCGCTGTACTACCTGATCCCCAGGCTGTGCGGACGTGTGGAGATGTACAGCATGCGCGCGGTCACGCTGCACTTCTGGGTGGCGACCGTCGGCATCGTGCTCTACATCGCGGCGATGTGGATCGCCGGGGTGATGCAGGGCCTGATGTGGCGGGCCGTGAACCCGGACGGCACGCTCACCTACAGTTTCATCGAAAGCATCAGCGCGAGCTTCCCGTACTACGTGGTGCGGCTCGCCGGCGGCGTGCTCTACCTGTCCGGCATGCTGATCATGGCCTGGAACACCTGGAAGACCTTCGCGGCCGGGCGCGCTGCGGACGTGGGCATCCCGGCGCCGGCCAGCCCCGGGACGCCGGCCCCTGCCGCGGCCTGAGTCGCGGCGTTCAGAGGCGCGGCGTTCACAGCGGCGGTGTTCACAGGCGGTAGCCGAGGAGACGAGACGATGGCGAGCCAATCCGGGCACGAGGTGCTGGAAACCAATGTCGGCTGGATGATCCTGCTGGTCATCCTGCTGGTGAGCGTGGGCGGTCTGGTGCAGATCGTGCCGCTGTTCTTCCAGCGGTCGACCACCGAGCCGGTGGCGGGGCTCAAGCCCTACACCGCGCTGCAGCAGGCCGGACGCGACGTGTACGTGCGCGAGGGCTGCTACACCTGCCACTCGCAGATGATCCGGCCGTTGCGCGCCGAGACCGAGCGCTACGGCCACTACTCGGTCGCGGGCGAGTTCGTCTACGACCACCCGTTCCAGTGGGGAAGCAAGCGGACCGGGCCGGACCTCGCGCGGGTCGGCGGCCGCTACTCGGACGAGTGGCATCGCATCCACTTCAACAATCCGCGCGACGTGGTTCCGGACTCGAACATGCCGGCGTTTCCATGGCTGGGGCGCACGCCGGTGGATGCGGCCGCGATGCCCGGTCGACTGCGCGCGCTCGCCCGCCTCGGGGTGCCCTATTCCGACGAGGAGATCGCCGGCGCGCGCGAGGCGGTTGCCGGGCGCACCGAGCTCGATGCGCTGATCGCCTACATGCAGGTGCTCGGCACCCAGCTGAAGACCGCGCGCTGAGGAGGCGACGATGAACATGTTCGACATCGGCAGCATCCAGTCGGTGATCACGGTCGTCTCCTTCGTGGTCTTCGTGGGCATCGTGGTCTGGGCCTGGTCCGGACGACGCACGCGCGATTTCGGCGAAGCCGCCCGGATACCGCTCGACGACGATCGGCCGCGATCGGCCGCGGCCCAGCCGGCCACGGGCAAGGAGGAACGGTGATGGAAGACTTCATCTACAGCGGCGTGGGCATCGCGGTGGCGGTGGTGTCGCTGCTGTCGATCGTCGGGTGCGCGGTGTTCCTGCGCATGAATACCACCCGGCGGCTGGCGGCCGGCGAGCAGCCAGGCACCACCGGACACGCCTGGGACGGCGACCTGCAGGAGTGGGACAACCCGTTGCCGCGCTGGTGGATGTGGCTGTACTACCTCACCTGCGCTTTCGCGCTGGGCTATCTCGCGCTCTATCCCGGGCTGGCGGCCTGGGGCGGGGCGCTCGGCTGGTCCTCGGGCGGGCAGCACGCTGTCGAGTCGAAGCGCTGGGACGCGCGTCACGCGCCGATGTTCGAGGGCTATCTTCGGCAGGACATCGCGGTCGTGGCGCGGGACCCGGCCGCGCGCGAAATGGGACAACGCCTGTTTCTTTCCTACTGCGCGCAGTGCCACGGCGCCGACGCCGGCGGCTCGCGCGGCTTCCCGAGCCTGCGCGACACCGACTGGCAGTGGGGCGGCGAGCCCGGGCAGGTGCTCGAGTCGATCGCCAACGGCCGTCGCGCGGTGATGCCCGCGCTCGGCGACGCCGTGGGCAAGGAGAACGTCGGTGCGGTGGTCGCCTATGTTCGATCGCTGTCCGGCGCGGCGCACGACGCGGCGCAGGCGGCGGCGGGCAAGCCGCGATTCGAGCAGGTCTGCGCCGCCTGTCACGGGGCCGAAGGGCGCGGCAATCCGGCCATGGGGGCCCCCAACCTGACCGATCGCATCTGGCTGTACGGCGGTTCGGAGGAGGCGATCGCCGAGTCGATTCTCGCCGGGCGCGCGGGCGTGATGCCGGCCCAGCTCGAGTTCCTCGGGCCCGGTAAGGTGCACCTGCTTGCCGCCTACGTCTGGGGCTTGCCGCGGCGGAGCGCGCGCTGACGATGGACGCCTCCGCCAGCGGATTGCCGGGTGCGCGCGGGGCCGGGGTACCGGCGGTTCCCGCGTCCGAGCCCGGGGCGTTCGTCGAGAACGACCTGTTCGAGATTCGCCGCAAGATCTACCCGCGGGCGGTCGGCGGCGTGCTCGCGCGCTGGCGTGTGGCGATGGTGCTGCTGACCCAGGTTCTGTTCTACGGGGTCGCATGGCTGCAGTGGAACGACCGACAGGCCGTGCTGTTCGATCTTGCGGCGCGCAAGTTCTACGTGTTCGGCTTCGTGTTCTGGCCGCAGGACTTCATCTTCCTGACCGGCCTGCTGGTCATCAGCGCGTTGTCGCTGTTCCTGTTCACCGCGGTGGCCGGGCGGGTGTGGTGCGGCTACGCCTGTCCGCAGACGGTCTACACCGAGCTGTTCCTGTGGATCGAGCGCAAGGTGGAGGGCGACCGCATCGCCCGCATGCGCCTGGATGCCGCGCCGATGGGCGCGCGCAAGCTGCGCCTGAAGACGACCAAGCATCTGCTATGGCTCGCGCTGGCGGGCTGGACCGGGTTCACCTTCGTCGGCTACTTCACGCCGATCCGTGAACTCGGCGCCTCGCTGCTCTCGTTCTCGCTCGGTCCCTGGGAGACTTTCTGGATGGTCTTCTACGGTTTCGCGACCTGGGGCAACGCCGGCTTCATGCGCGAACAGGTGTGCAAGTACATGTGTCCCTACGCGCGCTTCCAGAGCGTGATGTTCGACCCGGACACCCTGGTCGTGTCCTACGACGCGAAGCGCGGCGAGCCACGCGGGTCGCGCGCGCGCGCGGCCGACCCGCGCGCGCTCGGACTGGGTGACTGCGTCGACTGCGGGATCTGCGTGCAGGTGTGCCCGACCGGCATCGACATCCGCCGCGGCCTACAGTACGAGTGCATCGGATGCGGTGCCTGCGTGGACGGATGCAACCAGGTGATGGGCAAGCTGGGGTATCCGAAGGGGCTGGTCCGCTATTCCACCGAGAACGCGCTGGCCGGACGCTATCCCGATGGCGACATCCTGCGGCATCTGGCGCGGCCACGGACGCTTCTCTACGCGACGCTGCTGGCGGTGGTGAGCGCCGCGGTGATCGGCGGCTTGCTGCTGCGCACGCCCCTCAAGGTGCACGTGCTGCGCGATCGCGCGAACCTGGTGCGCGAGCTCGACGACGGTCGGCTGGAGAACGTCTACCGGGTGCACATCATCAATGCCCGCGAGGAGGCGCGTCGCTTCGTGATCACCGCCCGCGGCATCGACGGCGTCGAGGTGCTGCTCGACGAGCCCCAGCCGGTGCGCCTGCCCGCCGCGGGTGCCCGGACGCTCCCGGTCGAGGTCCGGGTGCCGGCGCAGTCGGTTCGATCCGGCTCGACGCCGCTGTGGCTGCGGGTGGAGGCGGCCGACGATGCCGATGTCGCGCGCGAGCGCAAGACCGTCTTCACGGCCCGCTGATCCGGCCGGCGCCCCGCCCGTCGACCCGTTCCCCTCTCCTCACTCGCGAACCCTGCCCATGGACCCGATCCGCACGCCTCGACCGGCCTTCCCCTCGCCGCCCGCCCCCGCCGCGTCCGCCGGCCAGCCGTGGTACCGCGAGCCCTGGCCGTGGGTGCTGTTCGGCATTCCCGCGGCCACGGCGGTGGCCGGCGTGGTGACCATCGCGATGGCGGCTGCGACCTTCGACGGAGTGGTGGCCGACGACTACTACCGCGAGGGCCTGGCGATCAACCGCACGCTGGCCCGCGACGCGCAGGCGCGAGCGCTGGGCGTCGCGGCGCAGGTCCAGTTCAGCCCCGATGGGACGAGGGTGCGCATCGCGCTGCAGCCGGCGCACGCCGGTGGATCCGGGCTTCGGCTGCGGGTGGTGCATCCGTCGCGAGGGGGGGCCGACCAGCGGATCGAACTCTCGCCGGTCGCGCCCGGCCTGCACGAGGGCGTGCTCGATCGCGCGCCGGCGCCCGGGCGGTGGCGCCTGCTGGTCGAGGACGGTGGCGAGCGCTGGCGGCTCACCGCTTCGACGCACCTGCCGGCGCCCGCGCCGGTCGAACTGCGGCCCGCGGGGCCGGAGGTCGGGGAGGCATCGTGGACCGCACGCAAAGACTGATCCTGATCCTCTGGCCGTCGTTCCTGGTGGCCGGGCTGGCCGAGGTCGTGTTCTTCACGCTGTTCGACCCGCTCGAACTGCACCTGCTCGGCGATCCCGTGGCCGTCGGCCAGCTCGCCGCGTACACCGTGGGATTCTTCGTATTCTGGGCCTTCGCCGCCGCCTCCAGCGCGCTGACCTGCTTCCTGCAGCGTGGCGCGGACGAGGTCAACGCGCGCCGTCCGAGCGACGAGGCGGCGGCGCGACCGCCGGGCGGCCCGCGGCGCGAGTGCGCGCCACCGCGGACCTGATCCCGTGGCCGATCCGACGATGCAGACGCTGTGGCTCGCGGCGCCGGCGCTGGTCGCCGGGCTCGCGAGCAGCGTGCATTGCGTGGGGATGTGTGGCGGCATCGTCGGTGCCCTGCACGGGGCCGGCGCCGGTGCCTCGCGGCTGTCCGCGCCCGGGCTGCACCTTGCCTACGCCGGCGGACGGATCGCCGCGTATGCGGCCGCCGGCGCGGCGGCCGGGACGATGGCGGGCGTGGCGGGCGCGGGTGGCGAGGCGCTGCTCGGGCTGAGAGGGGGGGGGATCGCTCACGCGCTTTTCGCGGGGGTCGCCGGCCTGATGCTGCTGGCGATGGGTCTGCATCTATCCGGGTTGCTGCCGGGACTGTCGCGCATCGAGCGCGCCGGTCTCGCGCTGTGGCGACGGATCGCACCGGTGGCCCGCGCGCTGCTGCCGGTGCGCAGCCTTCCGCAGGCGCTCGCGCTGGGTGCGCTCTGGGGCTTCCTGCCCTGCGGGCTGGTGTACACGATGCTGCTGACCGCAGCGGCCTCCGGCGATGCCCTTGCGGGCGGGGCGGTGATGGCCGCGTTCGGCCTGGGGACCCTGCCGGCGCTGCTCGCGGCCGGGCTGTGGGTCGGACGCTTCGACGCGGTGGTGCGTCGCCGCGGCGCGCGGCTGGCCGCGGGGCTCGCGGTCGCGGCCTTCGGCGTGCACGCGCTGGTGTCGCTCGCGCTCTCGATCGGTGGCGGCGGCGATCCGCATGCGCACCACCACCATGTCGGGGTCATCGAGCGACCCGCCCCGACCGGGTTCGATCCGCGGCGCCTGAACGGTGGTTGACGTGGATCAACACCGCCGATGCCGCGCGGCTGAAGACTGTGCACGACTGCCCCGGGTCGCGTGCCGCCGGGGAGGGAAACATGCAAGCGGGACGCATCCGCGGGAGGACGACGATGTCCGAGCTGGCCTTCGATCCTGAACTGGTGCGGCGCCTGGATCGCCCGGGCCCGAGATACACGTCCTATCCGACCGCCGATCGCTTCGGGGTCGGCTTCACCGCGCGCCATTACGCGGTCCATGCCCGGCGACGCCATCTGGGCGGACAGCACCGGGGGCTCGCGCTGTACGTGCACATCCCGTTCTGCCGCACCGTGTGCTTCTACTGCGCCTGCAACAAGGTGGTCACCGGCGATCGCACCCGGGCCGTGCCGTATCTCGACCACCTCGAGCGCGAGATCGAACTGCAGGCCGAACTGTACGAAGGGGGTGGCCGCCGCCTCGACCAGCTGCACTGGGGCGGCGGCAGCCCGACCTTCCTCACCGTCCCGCAGATGCGACGCCTGATGAAGAGCGTGCGTCGCAGCTTTCGCCTGGTCGACGACTGCGCGGGCGACTTCGCGATCGAGGTCGATCCCCGGTTCACGAGGCCCTCGACGGTCGCCGCGCTGCGCGCGCTGGGCTTCAACCGCCTGTCGCTCGGCGTGCAGGACTTCGATCCGGAGGTGCAGCGCAAGGTGAACCGGGTGCAGTCGCTCGAGGAGACCCGGGCGGTGGTCGAGGCCGCGCGCGCCGAGCGGTTCCGGTCGGTGAACCTCGACCTGATCTACGGCCTTCCGGGGCAGACGGTGATGAGCTTCAACAGCACGCTCGCGAAAGTCGTCGACCTCGCGCCCGACCGCATCGCGCTCTACAACTACGCCCACCTGCCGCACCTCTTCAAGCCGCAGCGCCGGATCGACGCGGCCGACCTGCCCAGCGCGTCCTCGCGCCTGGACATCCTGCAGCTGGCGGTACGCCGGCTCGGCCACGCAGGCTACCGCTACATCGGCATGGATCACTTCGCCCGCGCCGACGACGACCTGGCGATCGCGCAGGACCAGGGACGGCTGCGTCGCAACTTCATGGGCTACACGCCCCACGCCGACAACGACATCATCGGCGTGGGCGTGTCGGCGATCAGCAGCGTCGGGGCTTCCTACAGCCAGAACGTCTCGAACGTCGAGGCCTACTACGAGGCGATCGAGCAGGAGGAACTGCCGGTCGCTCGCGGCATCGAACTCGACGCCGACGACCTGCTTCGCCGCACGGTGATCCAGGGCCTGATGTGCCACTTCCTGCTCTACGTGCCCTCGATCGAGCAGGCCTACCTGATCGACTTCGCGAGCTACTTCGCGCGTGAACTCGAGGAACTCGACGAGTTCGTGCAGGCCGGCCTGGTCGTGGTCGAGCCGCGGGAGCGGCCGGAATGGATCACCGTCACGCCTCGCGGCCGCTTCCTCGTCCGCAACCTGTGCATGGTGTTCGACCGCCACCTCCGGGACCGCCCGGTGGAGGGTCGTTACTCGCGCACGGTCTGACCCTCCGCCCGGCATCGGGCGTCCGTTCGAAAGGAGCGACGATGTTTCGCCGACTGCTGTGTCCCCTCGATGGCTCGCCGCTGTCCACGCGTGCGCTGAAGCGGGCAGTGGCGCTCGCCGCCGGCTCGGGCGCCGAACTGGTCGGCTTTCACGCCGCGCCCGACTACCACCCCGCGGCCTACGAGGACTTCGTGCCGCGCGACGTCCTCTCCCCGGCGCGATTCGCCGCGGCCACGGGCCAGCGGGCGCGGCGCATCCTCGCGCCCGTGGAGAAGGCCTGCGCGGCCGCGGGGGTGAAGTGCCGCGTGCGCCATGTCGTGGACGACCACCCCTGGCGGGCGATCGTGGCGGCGGCGCGGCGCGAGCGCTGCGATCTCATCGTGATGGCATCGCACGGGCGGCGCGGGCTCGCCGGCCTGCTGCTGGGCAGCGAGACGACCCGTGTGCTCACGCACTCGCGCATCCCGGTGCTGGTGCTGCGCTGAGGTATCGGGGCGCCGGGGAGGCGTGCCGCGGGCGGACTCACTCGCGGTGATCGACCACCGCGCGCAGCGCCTTGAGGTCGACCACCTCGACCTCCCGCCGGTCGACGCGGATCAGGCCATCGGCGGCAAACCGCGAGAACAGCCGGCTCACCGTCTCGAGGGTCAGGCCGAGGTAGCTGCCGATTTCCTCGCGGGTCATGCGCAGGCGGAAGCGGGTGGGCGAGTAGCCGCGCTGCGCGAAGCGCTGCGACAGG
>JBIPNU010000404.1:0-3331 GCA_044370615.1 Burkholderiales bacterium | reverse complement strand
GGGGGTTATGCGTCGCGACCAACACGACTCCGTCGGGACACGAAAACGGGCGCGGCCGTCGTCGAGGAAAAGCAACCCGACGCGCACTCGCGATGGGCAGGGTCCCTCCGGGCACGGACGACCTCCGCAGGGGCGCGCTCGCGCGCGGGCGTGGTCGCCGCGACCCGGCACCGGAGATGCCTGCGACACGCACGACCGCGTACGAGTCGGACGAGTGCGCAAGGAAAAGACCCACGCGGGCGAGACAAACCGCCCGCGATGCCTGTCCACGGCAGGTTGGAGTAGCGTCTCGCACCAGAGGGTGTGGTCGGGTCTCCGGTCCCCGTGTTCTCCAGGGGAACCCGAAGTGCCCCGCGCCTGGTGGCCATGCATCGGGAGCGACGACAACCTGCGCGGTCGTCGTCGATCTCCACCCACCTCGAGCCTCGACTGTCGGCCGGCTACGCAAGCACCGGGCCGGACAGTTGCCTATCCGCTTGCATCCGCAGGGAGACTCTCGTGAACAGGACACGACGCACTTTCGTTTTGACCATGGCGGCCGGTGGCGCGGTGCTGGCGCCCGCCGCCCATGCCCAGTCGAAGCTCGACGAGAAGGATCCGCAGGCGGTGGCGGTGGGCTACGTCCACGATGCCGCCCGGGTCGACACCAAGAAGTTTCCGAAGTATGCAAAGGGACAGGTTTGCGCGAACTGCGCGCTGTTCCAGGGCAAGGCGGCGGATGCCTGGGGCGGGTGCCCGATCTTCGGTGCCCGGCAGGTGGCCGGCAAGGGCTGGTGCAGCGCCTACGCGAAGAAGGCCTGATCGCGATGCGCGAGGCGCGGCTGCCCGGAGCGCAGGTCGCCGACCTGCGCTCCGACCACGCCGGGGAGACCGGCGCGGTGTGGATGTATCGCGGCATCCTGCGCTTCGCGCGCGATCCGGCGCTGCGCGACGTCGCACGGCGCCACCATGCGACCGAGCGCGCGCACCTCGCGACCCTCGAAGCCTGGCTACCGGTCAACGATCGCAGCCGCCTGCTGCCGCTCTGGCGACTCGCGGGATGGCTCACCGGCGCGCTGCCGGCGCTGCTCGGACCGAAGGCGGTCTACGCGACGATCGAGGCGGTCGAGCGATTCGTCGACGGTCACTACGCCGAGCAGATCGCGCGCCTGCATGCGCACCCCGAACTCGGCGCACTGCGCGAGACGCTGATCGCCTGCCAGGCCGACGAGGTTGCGCATCGCGACGAGGCGAGTGCAGCCCGCGGATCGCAGCCTGTGGGCGGCGTGCAGCGCGCGTGGTCGTGGCTGGTGCACGCCGGCTCGCACGCGGCGGTGGCGGTCTGTCGGCGCCTCTGAGGTCAGTCGCCGTCGGGTTGCCTGGCTGTCCTTGACGGCTTGCCGAGGCGGGGGACGACGTTCCAGTTCTCGGAGTAGCGCTGCTGGTGGACGATCGCGCCGCCGCGACCGTGCTCGATGATCGCGTAGCACGGGGGTTCGTGGTTGAAGTGGAGCCGAGGTGGTGTCCTCGGGCCGAGCTCGAGCGCAACCTGATGCGCGGTGGACGGGCAGCCCGCGAACGGGATGCCCTTCCACGCGCCACACACCGGGCGATGGACATGCCCGAAGGCAACCAGGTCGATCCGCTCCCGGAACGGCGCGACCGTCGACCAGAATCGATCGGCGTCGACGAGACCGATGCGGTCCATGTAGTCGATGCCGAGGTCCAGCGGTGGATGGTGCATGAACAGGCAGACCCCGCGTTCGTCCCGGGCGAGTGTCGCCGCCAGC
Organism: Burkholderiales bacterium; assembly: GCA_044370615.1. Taxonomy (GTDB): domain Bacteria; phylum Pseudomonadota; class Gammaproteobacteria; order Burkholderiales; family CAIKXV01; genus CAIKXV01. The sequence goes on along the minus strand of JBIPNU010000404.1, from coordinate 1,562 downwards.
CACGCGAGTCGCCGATCGCACAACTCGCCGGAAGCCACGCCCGGGCTCAGCGTGTCGAGCAGCAGGGCGCGACCCGAAGGCAGGTCGATCGCGCCCTGCAGGAACCCGCCCTCCTCCACTATCGCACCGGCACAGTGGCGCCTGAGACCGTCGCGCCGGTCGTGGTTGCCAGGGATCACCCGATACGGGACCCGCAAGTCGGCCAGAACCCGGGCGAGGAGCGCGTACTCCTCGTCTGTCCCGGCGTTGACGAGATCCCCGGTCACGACGCAGAGGTCTGCATCGGCGTAATGGGTGTTGATGTCCGCTACGCAGGCGGCAAGCCTCGCCCGCGGGTCGATCCCGTAGCCGATGTAGCCGGGTGGCCCGATGTGCGGGTCGGTGATCTGCAGCAGCCGTGTCATGGTTCGATCCGGATGCGCGCGGTCCGGATCACCTTCGCCCAGCGCTCGATCTCCGAGGCGATGAAGGCTGCGAACTCCGCCTCGGTGTTGCCGACCGGATCCGCGCCCTGCTGCGACAGCAGGCTGCGGGTGTCGGGGGTCTTCAGCGTGCGGACCGTCTCGGCGTTCAGCCGGGACACGACCTCGCGGGGCGTGCCTGCGGGCGCGAACAGGCCGTACCACGATCCCGCGACGAAGCCGGCGTACCCCGACTCGATCATCGTGGGCAGTTGCGGAGCGGCCGCGGTGCGCGCCGTGGCGGTGACCGCCAGTCCGCGCAGCCGACCCGACTGGACGTGCGGCAGGATCGACGGAAGGTTCTCGAACATCATCGGGATCTGCCCCGCCAGCAGATCCTGGATGGCAGGCCCGCCCCCCTTGAACGGCACGTGGACCATGTCGATTCCTGCGGCGACTTTCAGCATTTCGCCTGCCAGATGCGAGGCCGAGCCCGTGCTTCCGGAGGCGAAGTCGAGCCTGCCCGGGTTCGCGCGGGCGAGGTTCACGAGGTCGCGCACGCTGCGTACTGGCAGCGAGGGGTGCGCCGCCAGCAGCAGTGGCACGGTGGCCGCCAGCGAGATCGGGGCGAGATCGGTCCTGAGATCGAACCCGGGGGCAGGCGAGAGCGTGGCATTGATCGCGTGGGTCGCGGTCGCCATGAGCAGCGTGTAGCCGTCAGGGGCTGCCCTTGCGGCTGCCTGCGCGCCAATGGCTCCGTTTGCGCCGCCGCGGTTGTCGACCACGACGGCTCGCCCGAGTCCGTCTCCCAACCGTTGCGCGAGGATACGGCCGACCAGATCGGTCACGCCGCCCGGAGGAAACGGCACGATCAGCCGGATGGGCCGCGAGGGATACGGCTGTGCGATGGATTGCGGGGCGATGGCGACAGCCATCAGCGCGAGCAGGGTGCCGGCGAGCGCATTCGGGGGCATCGGGATTCTCCGGAGTCGGGCGCCGACGCGACCCTGGCAAGCGCCCTCGGTGCCTCGCGCAGCGGGCACGGTGGTCTGTCGGCCGTGCTGACGGTGCCGTGCGAATCGGACAACGCGATGACACGCGGGTGACGATTCGTCGCGTGCGGCTGCGGCGCCGCTCTCGTCGATGACGTCCGCGCGAGAC
>JBIPNU010000077.1:0-7946 GCA_044370615.1 Burkholderiales bacterium | reverse complement strand
CGGGCCGGCCGGGCTGCCGGTTCAGGGGCGGCTCGAGGGCCGCCCCGTCCCGGATTACCGCAGCAGCGACAGCACGTTGTTGGGCAGCGCGTTGGCCTGGGCCAGCATCGCCACACCCGCCTGCTGCAGGACCTGCGCGCGGGTCAGCTTGGCGGTTTCCTCCGCGAAGTCCGCGTCCTGGATACGGGAGCGGGACGCGGTCAGGTTCTCGGAGGTGATCTGCAGGTTGCTGATCGTCGACTCGAACCGGCCCTGGATCGCACCGAGCGTCGCGCGCTGTCCGTTGACCGTGCTCAGCGCGGCGTCGATCGCCGTGATCGCCGTGTTGGCGTCGGACGCGACGTTGATCCCGCTCAGCGCAGTACCGGTCGCCGTGATGGTGGCGGCCGTGGGCGCGAAGGCGCCAGTCCACGACACGGTGCCACTCACCGTCGAGGGCGCCACGTAACTGACGTTGATCGAGGCACCGGTGGTACCGGCAGCCGCCAGCCCGTAGGACGCCAGGTCCGCACCGGTCGCGCCGCCCGCCGCGAAGCTGGCGATCGTGATGTTGCGACCGTCGGCTGCCGTCAGGGTCACGTTGGACCCGGTGTCGCTGGCCACCACGCCGGTGACGGACGACTGTGCGTTGATCGCCGCCACGGCGTTCGCCCGGTTGGTCACCAGGTTGGTGGTGCCGGCGATCGTGATCGTGGTGCCGTTGATGTCGACCGTCGAGTTACCCGACGCCGTCGGTGCGCCCGCCGAGGTCTGCCCCGCCAGCGTGTTGACGTTGGCGGTGGCGGACAGGCCCGACACGCCCGATGCGTTGATCGCGTTGGTGAGCGCGCGCGCGTCGTTGGCGATCGTCCCGAGCGACACGGTGTTGCCGCCGACCGTGACCGACTGCGCGGCCGCCGTGTTGCTTGCGGTACCGATCGACTGGTTGGTCAGCGTCACGCCGCGGAACTGGCCGAGCGTGCTGGTGCGCGCGCTGGCGATCTGGCTCACCGAAATCGTCTGGCCGACGTTCGCTCCCACCTGGAAGGCCTGGGACGTGAAGCTGCCGTCGAGCAGCCTGACGCCGTTGAACTGCGCCGAGGTGGCCACGCGATCGATCTCCGAGATCAGCTGACCGACCTCCTCCTGCAGCGCCTGCCGGTCGCTGGCGTTGTTGGTCGCGTTCGCCGCCTGCACCGCGAGTTCGCGGATCCGCTGCAGGTTGTTCGAAACCGAGGTGAGCGCGCCCTCGGCGGTCTGCGCGAGGGACACTGCGTCCTGGGCATTGCGGGCGGCCTGGGCCGTGCCGCGGATCTGGGTGGTGAAACGCTCCGAGATCGCGAGGCCGGCGGCGTCGTCCTTCGCGCTGTTGATGCGCAGGCCGGAGGACAGGCGCTGCAGGGCAACCGACTGCAGGGACTCGGAGGCGTTGAGCGTGCGCTGGGTGTTCAGCGACGCGATGTTGGTGTTGACGATCTGGGGCATGGTCGACTCCCGAAGTGAACTGGAAAGGTTGTCTGGTCAAACGTGGGGGTTTCTGTTTGACATCGCTCATCCCTCGCCACTTAAGGCCTTGCGAGCCGCTGTCCTGATCATTTACGGCCAGGGTCTTGAAAACTTGAGCCTTTCCGGCTCCGGGCCGCGGCGTGCACACGCGGTCGCCCTGCTCCCCGTTCGTCGTGATCTACGGCACGGGCGGCTGGAACTTGAGCCTGTGCGACGCCGCCGGCCCTCGTCAGTCGTCACGTGGCGGGCAACGCCCTGCCCGCGGCGCGACATCCGCATCGGGCGGTCTCGCCCCGCGCGGGCCTTCCGCCCGGGCCGGCCGGGAGCGCCCTTCAGCCCGGGCCGGGCGCCCGTGCAGCCGGCAGCGCGTCGATGAAGCCGAAACCCGCGAAGTCGCGGATTCGCATCGGGTACAGGATGCCGTCGAGGTGGTCGCACTCGTGCTGTACCACGCGCGCGTGGAAGCCCTCGGCTTCGCGCGCGATCGGATCGCCCCGGGGCGTGAACCCGCGGTAGCGAAGGCGGCTCCAGCGCGGCACGCGACCGCGCAGCCCGGGCACCGACAGGCAGCCTTCCCAGCCCTCCTCGGTCTCCTCGCCCAGCGGCGCGAGCACCGGGTTCACCAGTTCGGTATAGGGTACCGGCGGCGCGTCCGGGTAGCGCGGATTGCGCGCCGCGCCCCCGAAGATCACCACCCGCAGTGGCACTCCGATCTGCGGCGCCGCCAGCCCTGCGCCGGACAGCACGGCCATGGTGTCGCGCAGGTCCTGCAACAGCGCCTCCAGGTCCGGCGTGCCGAATTCGCGCACCTCGGCCGCGCGCGCGAGCAGCCGCGGGTCGCCCATGCGCAGCACCTCACGACGCATGGCATTCCACGCACTGCTCGAGGATGTCGTGCACCCTCTGCATCGCCGACTCCAGCACCGCGCCGATCGCCGCGAGCGAGATCGCGTGCCGGCTCTCGCCGCGACCGGCCGCCGCGTTCACCACCACCGCGATCGCCGCATAGGACAGGCCCAGTTCACGCGCGAGTACCGCCTCCGGCATTCCGGTCATGCCCACCATGTCCGCGCCGTCGCGCTCGAACCGGTCGATCTCGGCGGCCGTCTCCAGCCGCGGGCCCTGCGTGACCGCGTAGGTTCCCCCGTCGAGCAGCGGATGGCCGGCACGCCGCGCCGCCTCGATCACCCCGGCGCGCAGTCGCGGGCAGTAAGGCTCGGTGAAGTCCACGTGGGTGACTGGCTGGTCCGGCCCCTCGAAGAAGGTCGCCCGCCGGCCGTGGGTGTAGTCGATCAGCTGGTCGGGCGCGACCAGCACGCCCGGCCGCAGGTCGGCGCGGATGCCGCCCACGGAGGCTACCGACACCACCGCGCTCGCCTTCACCGACTGCAGCGCCCAGAGATTGGCCCGGTAGTTCACCTCGTGCGGCGCGATCGTGTGCGCATGCCCGTGGCGCGGCAGGAACACCACCTCGCGCCCCCGCAGGCGACCGAAGGTAAGCGCGCCGGAGGGCTCGCCGAAGGGCGTGCGCACCACCCGCCGCTGCGGGGCTTCGATGATCGACAGCTTCGTGAGGCCCGAGCCCCCGATGATCGCCAGCATTCGCCTCTCCCTGGCCCGCGCGACGGACACCCGCCGTGCATCGGCCTCCATGATAACGGCGAGCGCCCCGGTCGCGAGACGCCTCCGCCCCGCCACGCTGGGCACCCCGATCAGCCGGGAGGCGACTCGACCGGATCCGTGCGATCGCCCACCGCCCACGCGAACGCCCGCTCGCACTGCAGGCGCACGCTGTCGAGCACCGGCAGGGGCGCGGTTGCCGGGTCCACCGCCAGCGGCAGCTCGGTGCAGCCCAGCACCACCGCGTCGAGGCCCGCATGCTCGCCGATCAGCGCGTGCAACCGCTCGCGGAAGGCCGGCGAGTCCTCGCCGCGTGCGAGCGGGGTCTGGATCGACTGCACCACTTCGCGACCCCGCGCGTCCGGCACCACCGCCTCGATGCCGTGGCGGGCGAGCCGCCGGGCGAAGAAGCCGTCTTCCATGGTGAATCGGGTGGCGAGCAGCAGCACCCGCCGGTGTCCCGCCCCGCGCGCGGCCTCGGCCACCACGTCCACCGCGTGGAACAGCGGACCGGACAGGCGCAGGCGGTGCGAGAATGTGTCGAGCGAACGGTGCAGCGTGTTGTTGCCCAGGATGAAGCAGTCCGGGCCGGCTGCCGCCAGCGCCTGCAGTTCCGCTTCCAGCAGCGGCGCGATACGGTCGAAGGCCTCGGCGGGTACCCCGTCGCCGGGATACAGGCTGCGGATCGCGTGGTAGTCGATGCTGTGCACCAGCAGGCGGGCGCTGTGGAAGCCCCCGAGCCGCTGCTGCGCGAGTTCGTTGAGCAGCCGGTAGTAGACGACGGTGGACGGCCAGCTGGTGCCGCCCAGCAGCCCGATGCGGGCCGGAATCACGTGCCGCAGACCGCGTAGATCGCCGGCAGGTTGCGCCACGCGCCGTGCACGTCCATGCCGCAGCCGAACACGTAGCGGTCGGGCACGGTGACCCCGATGAAGTCGGCGCGGATGGGCTTCTCGCGGCCCAGGTCCTTCTCGCAGAGCACCGCGCTGTGGAAGCTCGCGGCACCGTCGGCGAGGAAGCGGTCGCGCACCGCCGCGAGCGTCGCGCCCTCGTCCAGGATGTCGTCGATCACCAGCACGCTGCGCCCGGCCACCGGCACGTGCGGGGCGACCGGCCAGCTGACCTGTCCGCCCTGCATGCCGCCGCGATAGCGGGTCACGTGGATGAAGTCGAACTCGAGCGGGAAGCGCAGCTGGGGCAGCAGCTGGCCGGCGAACACCACCCCTCCCCCCATGATCGCCAGCACGAGCGGGACGCGTTCGGCCAGCACCCCGCCGATCTCGCCGGCCACCCGGGAGACCGCGGCGTCGATGACCGGCGCATCGTGAATCAGGTCCGCCTGCTGCAGGACCTCCCAGGCGCGTTCTCTTTCCAGCATCGCTTCCCCCGTCGATGTCGTTGCTGCCGGTCCATCTGCCGCCGGGTGAGCCCGGTCGCGGCCACGCCGGGCAGGCCCGGGGCAGTCTAGTTGCTCGTGCCGGCCGGCGGCCGAGCCGGAGCCTGTCCGTCGATGAGCGCGCGCAGGCCGGCTTCGTCCAGCACCGCGACGCCGAGTTCACGCGCACGTTCGAGCTTCGATCCCGCCTCCTCGCCCGCCACCACCCAGTCGGTGCGCCGCGATACGCTGCCGGTGACCTTGCCCCCGGCCGCCTCGATCAGCGCGCGCGCCTCGTCGCGCGCAAGCGTGGGCAGCGTGCCCGTCAGCACGAAGGTCCGGCCGACCACGCCCGCCCCGACAGCCTCGGCCACCGGTGCCAGTACCGGCTCGGGCGGCGGCTCGACGCCTGCCGACAGCAGCGCCTCGATCGCCTCGCGGTTGTGCGCCTCGGCGAAGAAGCCGGCGATGCTCTGCGCGATCACCGGCCCGACCTCGGGCACCTGCTCGAGCCGCTCGGGACTGGCGGCCATCAGCGCCTGCAGCGTGCCGAACGCGCGCGCCAGATCGCGGGCGGTGGCCTCGCCGACGTTGCGGATGCCCAGCGCGAACACCAGGCGCGACAGCGGCCGGGTACGGCTCGCCTCGATCGCGAGCACCAGGTTGGCCGCGGACTTCTCGCCCATCCGCTCAAGCCCCGCCAGTCGCGGCGCCTCGAGGCGGTACAGGTCGGCCGGGGTCTGCACGAGACCGCCATCGACCAGTTGCTCGACCAGCTTCTCGCCCAGGCCCTCGATGTCCATCGCGCGGCGCGAGGCAAAGTGCAGCAGCGCCTGCCTGCGCTGCGCGGCGCAGAAGAGCCCACCGGTGCAGCGGCTGATCGCCTCGCCCTCCGGCCTCGCCACCGCCGACCCGCACACCGGGCAGCGCGACGGCATCGCGAACACCCCTTCGCCGCGGGGTCGATCCGGCGCCACCCCCACCACCTCGGGGATCACATCCCCGGCGCGGCGCACGATGACCGTGTCGCCGATGCGCACGTCCTTGCGCCGCACCTCGTCCTCGTTGTGGAGCGTGGCGTTGGTCACCGTCACCCCGCCCACGAACACCGGGGCAAGCCGCGCCACCGGCGTGAGCGCCCCGGTGCGACCGACCTGCACCTCGATGTCCAGCAGCGCGGTGAGCGCCTCCTGGGCGGGAAACTTGTGCGCGATCGCGAAGCGCGGGGCGCGCGACACGAAGCCCAGGCGCTGCTGCTCGTCGAGTGCATCGACCTTGTAGACCACGCCATCGATGTCGTAGGGCAGCGCGCCGCGTCGCTCGCCGATGCGCCGGTAGTAGTCGAGCAGCCCCTCCACGCCGCGTACCCGGGCACGCTCGGCGCTCACCGGGAAGCGCAACTGCGCGAGCCAGTCCATCAGCGCGCCATGGCTGCGCGCGGGCAGCGACGCCATGTCCTCGGCGGCCACCGCGTAGGCATAGAAGAACAGGCGGCGCCCGGCCGTGACCTTCGGGTCGAGCTGGCGCAGCGAGCCCGCCGCCGCGTTGCGCGGATTGGCGAACTCGCGCTCGCCCCGCTGGCGCTGGTCCGCATTCAGGCGCTCGAAGTCCCGCCGCCGCATCAGCACCTCGCCGCGCACCTCCAGCCGGGGCCGATCGGTGTCGATCCGCAGGGGGATGGCCGGCAGGGTGCGCAGGTTGGCCGTCACGTCCTCGCCGGTCTGCCCGTCCCCGCGGGTCGCGCCGACCGCCAGCACGCCGTCCGCGTAGGTGAGGCTCACCGCGAGGCCGTCGAACTTGGGCTCGGCGGCATAGTCCACCGGCGCCTCGGGATCGCGGCCGAGGGCGGCCAGACCTTCGCGCACCCGGCGGTCGAACGCCCGCACAGTGTCCTCGTCGAAGGCGTTGGACAGCGAGAGCATCGGCAGGCGGTGCCGCACCTCGCCGAAGCCCGCGAGCGGCGCGCCGCCGACCCGCCGCGTCGGCGAGTCCGCGGTGACGAGCGTCGGGTGCGCGGTCTCCAGCGCCTCGAGTTCGGCGAACAGCCTGTCGTACTCCGGATCGGGAACCAGCGGCGCGTCGAGCACGTAGTAGGCGTGCGCGTAGCGCTCGAGGTCCTCGCGCAACCGAAGGGCGCGCTCGCGAACCGACTCGGGCAGGATCACCGCCGGCCCCCGGCAGCCGGCGCGCGGCGCGGGCTCGGCACGGCGTCAGCCGAACAGGCGACGGGCGAGCGCATCGCCCGGCTCGATTCCGCGCGCGCGCATCGACTGCACCATCGCGACCAGTTGGGCGCGGATGCGATCGAGCGCCGCGTCATCCAGCACGCGGCCGGCGTCGTCGACGACGCGGCCGGACAGCCCCAGCGCGAACTGCCGCGCGATCGACACCGCCCGCTCGAACTGCGCCACCGGACCCGGCGTGCGCGGCAGATCCACCTGCAGGCTCACCGCCCGGATGCCCCCGGCCCGCATCACCTGCGCATCGAGCCCGCGTCCTTCGGCATCGGTGAGCGTGCACAGTACCCGACCGTCCTCGTCGGCCAGCATCCACGTCTGGTCCGGCGAGACGCGAAACCCCGACGCCTCGATCAGCCCGCGCAGCTTGGTGCCCGCGAAGCCCCCGCCGGAGGACACCACGTTCAGCCCCAGCGCGACATCCACCGATTGACAGAATTCGTACAGCGCGGCAGCGGCGCCCGCGGCGGTCGCGGGCTCGGGCGCTGCCACCTCCGCGGCCAGCGACTCGCCCGCCTGTTGCGCCTGGATCAGCAGCCGGCGCAGTTCGGCCACCCCGGCCGGTCCCCGGGCATCGACCATCTGCACCCGCATCAGCGCGGCACCGATGCGCGGGGCCGCATCCCCCTCGGCCGCGACTGCCGGCAGCGTCGCCCATTCGACCGCCCGAGCGCCGCGCCCTGCGCGGTCACGCAGCACCGCGACCGCCGATTCGTCGATCGCGCCGGTAAAGGTGAAGCGAACCGGAAACCACAGACCGGCCGGCCCGTCGTCCTGCGCGATCCGCGCGCGCATCGGCATCCCCGCGGCGGGCTCCGCCGTCGTCGCCGACGGCCGCACGAGTGCATCGTCCTCGCCCCCCGCGATCGCTTCGCCGAGCACCGGTTCGCGGCGCTCCTCCGGCCCCGCGTCGATTCGCGGCTCGGCAGCCTGGCCGCCCGACGCGACCTGCGCATCGGGCGCAACCCGTGGCGGCAGCGCAGACTCGCCCCGGCGACGCAACTGCCGCTCCTGCCACTTGTTGAACAGGAACACCGCGGCGACGGCAACCACGCCGAGGACGATCAGGGCGCCGTGCAGTTCGCTCATGCCCGGTCTCGTCCGCTCAGGCGGCCCGCGGCTGGCGAGCCATCTCGACCGCCTCGTCGATGTCCACCGCCACTACCCGGGACACGCCCTTCTCCTGCATGGTCACGCCGATCAGCTGCTGGGCGCCGTGCATGGTGACC
>JBIPNU010000121.1:0-6625 GCA_044370615.1 Burkholderiales bacterium | reverse complement strand
GCGCGGTGCCGAAGCTCACGCCCGAGCAGTGGATGAAGCTCGGCGGCGAGGCCAAGCGGTTCACGATGAACCACCTCAACATCGAGGTGCCGATGATCGCCGCGGTCAACGGGCCGGCCCTGCGCCATCCGGAAGTACCGTTCCTGTGCGACATCGTGCTCGCAGCCGAGCAGGCGAGCTTCCAGGATTCCGCCCACTTCCGCGGCGGCATGATCCCCGGCGACGGCGTGCACGTGGTGTTCCCGATGCTGATGGGCCTCACGCGGGCGCGCTACTTCCTGCTCACCGCCCAGGTACTGTCGGCAAAGCAGGCGCTCGACTGGGGGCTGGTCAACGAGGTGCTGCCGCGCGATCAGCTGATGCCGCGCGCCTGGGAACTCGCGCGCGTCATCATGCAGCAGGGGCCTATCGTGCGCCGCTACACCCGGGTGCTGCTCGCCGAATACATGCGTCGCCCGATGCAGGACCTGCTCGGCTACGGACTCGCGCTCGAGGGACTGGGCATCGTGCCCTGACCCTGCTCCACCCACCCCTGAACGGCACAAGGAACACCGCAATGGCGAAGATCGGGTTTGTCGGCACCGGCAACATGGGGCGGGTGGTGATCCAGCGGCTGCTGGCCGCCGGCCACGAGGTGACCGCATACAACCGCACGCGGGAGAAGGCACTGGGGGTAGAGAAGGCCGGCGCGCGGCTGGTCGACACGCCCGGTGAGGTCGCCCGCGGCGCGGACTTCGTCTTCGTCTCGGTCACCAACGACGAGGCATCGAAGCAGGTGTGGCTGGGCACCGGCGGCATCCTGGCGGCCGAGGCGCCACGTTCGGTGCGGATGATCGAGTGTTCCACGCTCTCGCACGACTGGGTGCTGGAGCTCTCCCGCGAGGTGACGGCGCGCGGCTACCGCTACATCGACTGCCCGGTCGCCGGTCGTCCCGACGCGGCCGAGAAGGGCGAACTGCGGATCTTCTTCGGCGGACCGAAGGAGGACCTGGACGCCTTGCGGCCGATGCTGGAGACCTTCAGCCGCAAGATCTTCCACTTCGGACCGGTAGGCGCGGGCACCGGCTACAAGCTGATCTACAACCTTCTCGGCGTGGTGCAGGTAGCCGCGGTGGCCGAGGCAATGCTCCAGTGCGAGGCCGCCGGCATCGACCTTCATGCCGCCGCCGAGGGCTTCGCGATCGGCTACACCGGCAGCCGGCACACGATCGAGCACTCGGCGCGCATGGCCGAGGGCAAGCGCAACCAGCCGGTAGGCTTCCCGGGAAGCGGGCGACTCAAGGACGCGCTCTACGGGGTGCGGCTCGCGCAGAAGCTCCACCGCCAGGCACGCACCGGCGAGGCCGCCGCGAGCGTCTTCCAGCAGATGGTCGACATCGGGATGGGCGGCCTGAACGACAGCGAACTGATCGACGCGCTGCGCGAGATCGCGAAACGCGGCTAGCCAGGCCCGGGCGCGGTGCGCAGCCCAGCCGCGCCGGCCACGGCGGCTCGCGTGCGCTGCGGCGGGCGAGCACGCCCACGCGCCTGCTGGTGCGTACCCGTCGCGCCAGCCCGGCGCCCCGCCCGCGCGGCATGCGCGAGCCGGGTCGCCGCGGCGGTCCGGTCCGATCCGGTCAGTCGGGCTTGATGCCCGCCGCCTTGACGATCCGAACCACGCGCTCGTAGTCGCCGCGGAAATACCGGTCGAAGTCTGCCGGGCTCTTGTTGGTCGCCGGCGCAAGACCCTGCGCCGCGTAGAGCTTCCTCACGTCCGGATCCTCCAGCGCCTTCTGGATGGCTCCGAACAGCGTGTTGATCACCGGCCGCGGCGTGCCGCGTGGCGCGAAAACGCCGTTCCAGCTGCCGAACACGTAGCCCGGAAGCCCGGCCTCGTCAATCGTGGGCAGTTCCGGCAGCACCGACGAGCGGGTGGCCGAACTGATCGCCACCGCCCGCATGCGTCCGGAGCGAACGTGTCCCATCAGCGCCGCGGCCGGCGATATCGCCCACTGCGCCTCGCCAGCGACAATCGCCGAGGCAAGCGGGCCACCGCCCTTGTAGGGCACATGGACGGTGTCGATGCCGGTCATCGCGACGAAGAGCATCCCTGCAAGGTGGCTGGAGGAGCCCACGCCGGCCGAAGCCATGTTGAGCTTGCCGGGCTGGGACTTCGCGAGGGCGATGAGGTCCTTGACGTTCTTCACCGGCAGCGAGGGGTGCACGACCATCAGCGCCTCGGCGTCGACCAGGTTGGCAATGCTCTCGAAATCCTTCAGCGCATCGAAGGGCAGCGTGCGGTAGGTGAAGCGTGCCACCAGCATCGAGCTGGAGGCGCCCACCAGCAGGGTGTAGCCATCGGGCAGCGCGCGCGCAGCGAGGTCGACTCCGATCGTGCCGCCCGCGCCACCGCGGTTGTCGACGACGAACTGCTGGCCCACGAGTTCCGATACCCGTCCCATCGCGATGCGGGCAATGGTGTCCAGGGATGAGCCGGCCGATTGCGCGGCGATCACGCGCACCGGGCGATTGGGATAAGCCTGTGCGAGGACAGGCGCCGATACGACCAGCAGCAGGACAGCAGCGATGACGCGGTGCATCTCGTACTCCTCCTCGGGTGCTGGCGCAGTCGTGGCCGCGCCGGATATCGACGAACGGCGATCAGTGGATCGCCCGGGGAAACCAGCCCGGCAGTGCTTCGACGCGCGCGATCCAGCCCCGAACGGCGGGCCAGTGCTCGAGCGCGATTCCCGCTACCGGCGCGGTGGCGGCGTAGGGATAGCAGGCGAGGTCGGCGACCGTCGGCCGCTCGCGCGCGAGCCAGTCATGCGAAGCCAGTCGCGCCTCGAGCACGTCGAGCGCGACCCGCCCCAGCGCCTGGCATTCGGCCAGATGTCCGGGACGACCGTAGGCAAGGATCACGTAGGCAGCCTGCAGGCCGTAGCGGATCTCGTTCTGCGCGAGCGCCAGCCACTGCATGACCTCGGCCATACCATCGGGGTCGAGCGGCAGCCAGTCACGGGCGTTCGCGCGGCGGGCGATGTAGGTCAGTACCGCCGTGGAGTCCCAGTAGACCCGGCCCTCGTCCTCGAGCACCGGCACCTGACCGCGGGGGTTCAGCTGCAGGAACGGCGACTGCCGGTGTTCTCCGGCGGCCAGGTCGACCGCGATCGGCTCGTACTCGATGCCCAGCATCGACAGCAGCAGCCGTGCCTTGTAGGCGTTGCCGGAGCGCTCGGTCATGTAGAGTTTCATGCGGCCCGTCCGCACTCGCCGCCACCGCGCACCGAGCCTGTCGCGTGCCTCGACCAGGGGGATGGCGCGAGCAGGTGCCGCATGACCGCGGTCGCCAGGTCAGTCCGCGGGGTCGACCACGGACCGAATGCGAGACCAGGCCCCGCCAGGACCCCGCTTGCCATGCGCCACGGGGTACGCCGCACGACCGGCGCTACGCACGAAGGTGGCGGGACATGAAGTTCCCGACGAGGCCGTTGTAGCGCGCGGCACTTTCGAAGAACAGCAGGTGACCCGCATCGGCCACGATCTCCAGCTCGGCCCCGGGAATCATGCCCTGCAGCGTGCGCAGCGAGTCGTTCGCACCGTGGTCGTCCTCGCCGCCGATCAGCAGCACCGGAATGCCGGCGGCGACCACCGGCGCGATGTCGTTGCGCAGCTGGCGCATGCCCAGGAGCAGCTTGAGGTCGACCGCGTGGTTGACCTGCGCCATCGACTCGAACAGGAAGCACAGGTCGGGATGCCGTTGGCGGAAGCCGTCCTGATCGAGGCTTCTCGCCGAGAACTCGAGGTAGTTGGCCGACTCTTCCATCGCGCCCTTCATCGAAGGCGCGTGCTTGACCGGAACCACCCCACCCCCGCTGCAACTCAGCACCATGGCGCCGACGCGTTGCGCGAACCGCGAGGCATACCCGGTGACGGTGACGCCCCCCATCGACTGGCCGACCAGTCCGACCTTCTCGACCTTCAGGTGGTCGAGCAGCGCGGCCAGGTCATCGACGAACGCGGCAGGCCCGCGACCGTCCTCGGTGGAGAAACCGAATCCGCGGTGATCGAACGTGATCACCCGGAACTGCCGGGAGAGCGCAGGCACCTGCTGCCACCAGTGAAGATGGTTGCTGCCCACCCCGTGCGAGAGCAGAAGCGGAGGGCCGTCCCCGTGCACTTCGTAGTAGAGGTCGATGCCGTTCGCGCGCAGGTGGGGCATGGGGAGTCCTTTTTCCGTTCCTCGGGACGAGCCTGCGGCGGCGAAGGTCGTTGTCGTTGCGGTGACCGTCGGGCTCGCTGCCGCGTGCTCGCTGTTGCAGTTTCAGTTGCAGGTGCGTTTGCGGTTGCCGTTGAAGCTGAAAGTGGAAACGCGGGTGAAGGTGAGGTTGCAGTCGCGGTTTCGGCTGCGGTTGCCGTCACGGAGGCAGATGCACGATCCGCGTCCGTCGAGGATTGTGTTGAAGTTGCAGTTTCGGTTGCGGATCGCCTCGCCGCTCTCGCCGCAGCCGGGGTTTCGGACGTCGTTGCAGGGACCGTTGACGTTCTCGTCTACTGTTCGAAGGACAGGGGACGATCGCCATCGCCGCGACCGCGGGCGAAGATCGCCTGCGGGTTGTCGCGCTCCCAGACGATCTCGAGCAGGTTGCCGTCCGGGTCGTAGAAATAGACACTCTTCTGGCTCACGTGGTCGAGCGTCTTGTGGATCTCCACGCCGGCGGCGACCAGCGCTTCGTAGGCCTCGCGCAGGTCGCGCTCGGTCGCCACCGCGAACGCGGTGTGCCTGACGCCGAGGCTGATCGGGTTGCCGACGGTCGCGCGCGGCTGGTGTCCTGCGTCAGGGTCGCGGCTTTCGAACAGGTCGAGCGTGTTGCCGTAGTCGCCGAGGGTGAGGAAGAGTCCGCCGTGGTCGGGATCCTCCTCGAGCACCCGGAATCCGAGCAGGTCGATGTAGAAGGCCTTCGATCGTTCGAGGTTGCGCACGGTGATCAGTACGTGCCCGAGACGTTGCAGACGGATCATTGGACACCTCCCGTGACGAGCGTGCGGCGCGCAGCAAGGCAGGCTGACCGCGGCGTCGGCGAGCGGGTACCTGCCTGCGCACCGCGTGGTCCGGCCGCGCGGGCAGCAGTCCTCGAGTTCGTGCAAGGCCGCGCGCGCCTGGGGCAGTCGGCGGGCCGACGGCGGCGTACGCGCCGAGCCGATACCGCCCCGGCCCTTCGCACGAGGGTTACCCGATGCCGGTGGACCGGCTTCGCCTGGCTGCTCGCCTGCACGTGTCCGGCCTCCTCCGCCTGTTCTCGCGCCCGCTTGCCTTTTCACGCATTGTGGAGTCGACGCCCCGACCTGACAAGTCGCCCCCAGCGCGGGATCCGGCGCCAGCGTCCGCACGGTGCGCTGCCGGCGTCCCCGCCAGACGGCGGGGTGTCCCGGGTTGCTGGTCCTCGCGGCGATCGCGTGATGATCCACCGCTGGCGAGCCCCGGTCCGCGCCGGTTTCAGTCCACCCGCGCCCCGGAGGCCTTCACCACCTTCGCCCACTTGGCAACCTCGGCGCGAATGAAGGTCGCGAACTCCTCCGGGCTGTTGCCCACCGCGTCGATACCCAGACCGGTGAACTTGTCGCGAACCTCGGGAGTTCGCACGATGCGTACCACCTCCTCGTTCAGGCGCCGCACGATCGCTGGCGCCACGCCCGCCTGCACCCACAGGCCCTGCCACGACATCACCTCGTACCCGGGCAGGCCCGACTCGGCGATGGTGGGCACGTCAGGAACCTGCGGCGAGCGCGTAGCGGTGGTCACCGCGATCGGTCGCAACTTGCCCTGGCGGATGAAGCCGATCGCGTTGGGCAGGTTTTCGAAAGACAGCGCGACGTTGCCGCCGATGAGGTCGGTCATCGCCTGCGGTCCACCCTTGTAGGGGACATGGACCATCTTCACGCCCGCCATCATGCCGAAGGACTCGCCCGACAGATGCTGCGATGTGCCATTGCCGGTGGAAGCGAAGGTGAGTTCGCCAGGCCGCTGGCGAGCGAGCGCGATCAGGTCGCGCACCGTCCTGACCGGCAGCGCGGCATTCACGACCAGGATATTCGGCACGAAGCCGAACATCGTGATCGGCTGGAAGTCGCGCTGCGGATCGTAGCCAAGCTTCGAATAGAGACTTACGTTGATCGCGTGCGAACTGATGGTACCGCCGACCATCGTGTAGCCATCGGGCGGCAACCGGGCCGCGTACTCGGACCCCACGGCGCCACCCGCACCTGGCCGGTTTTCCACCACCACCGGCTGGCCCAGCGCGCGCGACAACGGCTCGGCAACGATACGGCCGATGATGTCGGTCGTCCCACCCGGCGGGAACACCGCGATGTAGCGAAGTGGCTTGACCGGCCAGCTCTGCGCCTGTACCACCGGCACGACAGCGAAGGCAGCAGCCACGGCAACGGCCGTGCGGATTGGCTTCATGCGCTCCTCCTCGGGACGGCGACGGCCAGGGTCTGCGCCCCGCTCGGGTCGCCAGGATCACCACGGCAGTCTATCCTCGAGGAACAGGCACGACAATCGGTTGGCGCCGGTTACGACAATGCCCTCGGTTTCCACCGGGTGGAAGGCGAGCTCCCGCCGCGAGTCCACCCGCGGGCGGCG
>JBIPNU010000076.1:0-8002 GCA_044370615.1 Burkholderiales bacterium | reverse complement strand
GGCTACCTGCGGATGAAGACCGAACTCAAGCACCTGCTCGACCGCGAGCGCCCGGACGTGGTGAAGGCGGTCTCCTGGGCGGCTTCCAACGGCGACCGGTCCGAGAACGCCGACTACATCTATGGCAAGCGCCGGCTGCGCGAGATCGACCGCCGCATCCGCTTTCTCACGCGCCGGCTCGACATGGCCGAGGTGGTGGATCCCGCCGCCCGCGAGGCCACCGACCAGGTGTTCTTCGGTGCCACGGTCACCATCGCGCGCGCCGACGGCACCGAGCAGCGCCTGTCGATCGTGGGCGTTGACGAGATCGATCCCGCGCTCGGCCGCATCTCGTGGATCTCCCCGATGGCGCGCGCCCTGATCCGCGCGCGAGAGGGTGACACGCTCAGCCTGCGCACGCCTGCCGGCATCGCGTCGATCGAGGTGCTCGCGGTGGACGATCTCCCGCGGCCGTGAGCGTCCCGGGCCCTGCCGTGCGCGACTCCAGGGCCGACCCGGTGCTGGTGGTGGTGCTGGTCACCATGGTGCAGTCGGTCGCCGCCTGCGCGAACGTCACCCTGCCGGTGGTCGCGCCGAAGATCGCGCAGTCCCTGGGCATAGACGCCTCATGGGTCGGCCTGCAGGTGAGCCTGCTGTTCGGAATGGCAGTCGCGAGCGCGACCTTCGCGGGCGGCCTGTCGCGCCGCCTGGGACCGGCGCGCACCGCGCAGTTCGCCGCCCTGCTGTGCATCGCAGGCATGGGACTCGCGACCCTGCCCCATCTCGGCGCCATGCTCGCCGCGACCCTCCTCTGCGGTGCCGCCCTGGGCCTGATCAATCCCGGCGCCGCCCAGGTGATCGTCCGCTTCACGCCGCAGCGGCACCGCAACCTGGTGTTCTCGATCAAGCAGAGCGGCGTGCCGCTGGGCGGGGTACTGGTCGGCCTCACCGCGCCGGCCATCGCCGTCGCCTGGGGCTGGCAGTGGTCGGTGCTGCCCGCCGTCGCCGTGGCACTCGCCGTGCTGCTCGCAATGCAGTGGGGGCACCCGCTGTGGGACGAGCAGCGCGAGCGCGGCGCCGCGCTGTTCGGCACCCGCAGCGGCGGGCTGGGCGTGGTGTGGCGCGAGCCGGCGCTGCGCTGGCTCGCCGGCGCGGGGTTCTGCTTCGCGCTGATCCAGCGCTGCGTGATGACCTTCCTGGTGTCGTACCTGTACCTGGTGGCCGGCTATTCGCTCGTGGCCGCCGGCGCCATGGTCGCGCTCTACCAGGCGGCGGGCGGCCTGTCCCGACCGATCTGGGGCATCCTCGCCGACCGCACCTCGGGGCCACCGGTGCTGGCAGGGCTCGCCTCGGTGACCGTGGTCGGCTGCACCGCGTTGTTCTGGCTGGAGGCGGACTGGCCGCCCGCGCTCGTCTACTCGCTGGTCGCGGTGCTGGGCATGACCTCGTTCGGCTGGAACGGGGTGTATCACGCGGAAACCACGCGCATCGCGCCGCGCAACCAGGTCGCCACGATCACCGCAGGCACCTCCTCGGCCGCGTATGCCGGCGTGCTGGTCGGCCCCGCGCTCTTCGCGCTGGGCTACCAGGTGACCGGCAGCTATCCGCTGATGTTCGGCTCGCTGGCGGCGGCCGCCGCCCTCGGGCTCGCCTGCGTGGGCGTGTCGGCCCGCAGCGCGCGAGGCTGAACCGCCGCGTATCGGCCGCGGACGCTCGCCCGCCGATCGCACGCACCCGGCGGGTGACGGGCGATCCCGTCGGGCAGTCCCTGGCGCGGCGGTGTCGCCCGCCCGGTCCGGGCCCGGGCCCACACCCGAGGGAGCGGCGGCGCCGATCTGGTAGGGTATGACGGTCGCAGGTTCGCGACGGCACGCGAGCGAGCGGGCCGCCCCTGCACGGAGGAGCTTCGACATGCAGCGAGCGCCACGAGCCTGCACGGCCGACCGCGCGCCATCCCCCGCCAGGCGCGTGGACCCCCTCGGGCGACGACGTGCGGCCGCGCTGCTGCCCGCGCTGCTGGGTGCCGGTCTGCTGCCGGCCGGTGCGCGAGCACAGTCGCCGTGGCGCCCGCCGCGACCGGTGGAACTGTTCGTGGGGGCCGCGCCCGGGGGCAGCATCGACCTCACCGCGCGACTGATCCAGCGCGTGCTCGATGAGCGCCGCCTGACCGGTCACCCGACGCTGGTGGTCAATCGCCCGGGCGCGGGCCAGGGGATCGCCTGGGCGCAGATGATCGAACGCGCCCGCAGCGTGCCGACGATCGCGATGGGCGGACCCAACCTGGTCTCCAACCCGGTCACCGGACTGCACCCGATCGACCACGCCGACGTGACCACGCTGGCGATCCTGTTCGACGACTACATGGCGCTCGCGGTACGCGCCGACTCTCCGCTGAAATCCATGCGCGAGGTGGTCGCACGGCTGCGCCGCGATCCCGGCGCGCTGTCGATCGGAGTCGCGCCGTCCCTGGGCGCGGGCGCGCACACCGGCGGCGTGGTGGCACTGCGCTCTGCAGGGCTGGACGCAGCCGCCGCGCGGTTCGTGGTCTACAAGGCAGCTGGCGAAGCCATCCTGGCCGTGCTCGCGGGTGACCTCGACATCGCGGTGGGCACCGTTGCCAACTTCCCGCCGCACCTGCAGTCCGGTCGCGTGCGCCTGCTGGCCGTGACCGCCGGGCACCGCCTGCCCGGCCTGATGGCTGGCGTGCCGACGCTGCGCGAGCAGGACATCGACGGGGTGTACACCAACTGGCGCAGCGTCATCGGGCCGCCCTCGATGCCGCGCGAGCAGGTGCTGTTCTGGGAGGAGGCCCTCGCGGCCGTCACGGGCAGCGAGGAGTGGCAGCGCGACCTCGCGCGCAACTTCTGGACGCCGAACTTCCTCACCGGTGATGCGGCGCGGCGCTACGTCGCCGAGCAGGCCCGGCAATTCCGGGAGATCTATTCGGTGCTGGCTCCGAAGCGCTGATCCTTCCGCGGCCCGCGCGGGCCTGCCTCCGCGCCCGTGCGGACCTTCCCCCGCAAGCCGATCGACCCTCACAGCCGCAACCCCGTACCCGACCCTGTCGACCCCTCGCAGCCAGGCCTCATGATGACCCGACCCAACATCCTCTTCATCACCTCGGACCAGCAGCGCGGCGACGCCTACGGGTTCGAGAACCCGCAGGTGCTCACGCCCCACCTCGACCGCCTCGCGGCCAGCGGCACCCGCTTCGGCGCGGCGATCACGCCGAACCTGGTCTGCCAGCCTTCGCGGGCCTCGATCCTCACCGGCATGCTGCCCCTCACCCATGGGGTCTGGGACAACGGGGTCGATCTCGACCCGGCCATCGGCGACGGCGGCTTCGCCGGTGCGCTCGGACGCGCCGGCTACGCGACCGCGTTCGTCGGCAAGGCGCACTTCGCGACCAAGGCCACCTTCGCACCCACCGGCACGCCGGAGGATCGCTTCAACGGCGAACTCTACGAGCGCGGCTGGCAGGGGCCGTACATGGGCTTCCAGCACGCCCAGCTCACCGTGCTCGGCCACATGCACCGGGACCGTCCGCCGCAGCGGCCGATCGTCGGCCACTACGAGCGCTGGTTCGACAGCCGCGGGCGAGCTGCGGGCGAGGCGCGCGAGTTGTGGGCCTCGGAGACCCGGCCGGGCAATGGCGCCGCCCAGACCTGGAACTCCGCGCTTCCGGTGGCCTGGCACGGCTCGACCTGGGTAGCCGACCGCACCATCGAGTGGCTGGCGCAGCGCGACCGATCGAAGCCGTTCTGCGTGTGGGCCTCCTTCGGCGATCCCCACCATCCGTTCGACGCGCCCGAGCCGTGGTCGCGCCTGTACGACCCACGTGCGCTGCGGTTGCCGGAGCATCGCGTGAAGGACCTCGACCGACGCCCGTGGTGGCACCGCGCGGTGCTCGAGGGGCAGCCCGACCTGACCGACCCGGTGATGCTGCGCTTACGCACCCAGGGCTCGCGCTGTCCGGACCAGACCGATGCGCAACTGGCGGAGATGGCCGCGAACTACTACGCGATGATCTCGCTCGTGGACCACAGCGTGGGGCGCATGCTCGAGTCGCTGGACGCGATGGGACTGGCCGACAACACGCTGGTCGTCTACAGCACCGACCACGGCGATCTCCTCGGCAACCACGGGCTCTACCTCAAGCACCCGATTCCCTACGAGGACCTGCTGCGCATCGGGCTCATCGCGCGCGGTCCGGGCGTGCGGGCGGGCGAGGTCGTGCGCGACCCGGTCTCCACCGTGGACCTCGCGGCCACCTTCTGCGAGGCCGGCGGCGCGACGCTTGCGGCGGGAGCCCAGTCGCGCAGCCTGCTGCCGCTGCTCGCCGGCGAGCCGCAATCGCGGCCGGTCGCCTACAGCGAGTGGCACGTCCACGCCTCGCGCTGCGGGGTTGCGCTGGCGCTGCGCACCGTGCGCACGCGGGATGCCAAGTGCACGTTCGAACTCGGCTCGGGGGCGGGCGAACTCTACGATCTGCGCAACGACCCGGGCGAGATGCACAATCGGTTCGACGACCCGGGCTACCGCGGCCTGCGCGACGAACTCGAGCAGATGATGCGGGCTCGCCCCGGGGAGATTCGCGACCCGCTGCCCGAGCCGATCGGGATGGCCTGACCCGTCCGCGGGCGGGGCGCGCCGCGGCGGGCGCCGGTCACGCCCCCTCTCGACGGGAGTTCGCATGCATATCCTGGTGCTGGGCGCCGGCGTGGTCGGCACCGCCGCCGCGTGGTTCCTGCGCGCCGACGGCCACGAGGTCACCGTGGTCGACCGCCAGCCGGTACCCGGCAACGAGACGAGCTTCGCCAACGGCGGGCAGATCTCCGTGAGCCACGCCGAGCCGTGGGCCAACCCGGGCGCACCGCTCAAGGTGCTGTCCTGGCTGGGTCGCGAGGAAGCGCCGCTGCTGCTGCGCCTGCGTCGCGATCCCGCGCTGTGGCGCTGGTGCGCGGGCTTCCTGCGCGAGTGCCTGCCCTCGCGCACCCGTCGCAACATCGGCCAGCTGGTGCGCCTGGGCCTCTACAGCCGGCAGACGCTGCAGTCGCTGCGTGCCCAGACCGGGCTTGCCTACGATCATCTGCAGAAGGGCATCCTGCACGTGTACACCGATGCGCGCGAGTTCGCGGCCGCCGAGGGCCCTGCGCGCGTGATGCGCGAGCACGGCTGCGATCTCGAGCTGATCGACGCCGATGCCTGCGTCCGGGTGGAACCCGCGCTCGCCGGAGCCCGGTCGCGGATCGTCGGCGGCAGTTACACGTCCAGCGACGAGTCGGGGGACGCGCACCGCTTCACGCGCGAGCTGGCCACGCTCGCCGAAGCCCGTGGCGTGCGCTTCCTGCTCGGGCACCGGATCCACGCCCTGCTGCGCGAGGGCGACCGGCTCGCGGGAGTCGAGGTCATCGATGCCGACCAGCGCCCCCACTCGCTGCGCGCCGACGCCTACGTGGTTGCGCTGGGCAGCTACAGCGCGCCGGTGCTCGACCGCATCGGACTGCGCATCCCGGTCTACCCGGCCAAGGGCTACTCGGTCACGCTGCCGGTGCGCGAGGACGATGTCGCCCCCACGGTCAGCCTGACCGACGACGAGTACAAGATCGTGATCTCGAGGCTGGGCCAGCGGCTGCGCTGCGCGGGCACGGCCGAGCTCGCCGGCTACGACACCAGCCTCAACGAGCGGCGCTGCCGGATGATCCTCGACCGGCTGTTCGAGCTCTTCCCCCGCGCAGGAGACCGCGAGGCTGCGCGGTTCTGGGCAGGCCTGCGCCCGGCCACGCCGTCGAACGTGCCGCTGATCGGCCGCTCGTCGATCCGCAACCTGTACCTCGACACCGGCCACGGTACCCTGGGCTGGACCCATGCCTGCGGCTCGGGTCGCGCGCTGGCCGACCTCGTCGCCGGCCGTCGCCCCGAGGTCGACTTCGCGTTCCTCGGGATGAACTGACGCGCAAGCGTCCGCCCGCGCACGAAGCCCGGGATCCACCACCCGTCCTCGCCGCGACGTCGGCTCGACGCGACCGGCTGGCCAACCTCCACGATCGCGGCGCCGACCGATGGCCGTCTGGGGCAAGGGGCAACCGGCCGCCATCGCGGCACTCGCCGCGGACGTCGGGTACCCGGTACCGTGCGGGCGCCACGGGCGATGCCCGCACGGTGCCCGGACTCACCCGCAGGTGCCGGGTCAGGGCCGGGCGACTCGCCCGCCTGCGGGCAACGGTGCGACCGACGGCATGGGCGCTCGAGGAGCGACCGCCGTCGGTGCCGTGCGGGTGCCTACTCGGCCTTGACGCCCGCCTGCGCGACGATCTTGCGCCACAGTTCGATCTCGCGAGCGATCCGCGCGCCGAACTCCTCGGGGGTGCCGCCCGCCGGCGACACGCCGTCCGCCTGCAGCCGGTCGACCATCTCCTTGTTGCGCAGCGCCCGGGTCAGGTCGGCGTTGAGTCGATCGACCACCGCGCGCGAGGTGCCGCGCGGCACGATGATGCCGTGCCAGTTGGTGACGTCGTAGCCGGGTACCGTCTCGCTGATCGACGGGAGGTTCGGCTCCGCGGGAATGCGCTTGGCGGTGGTCACCGCGATGCCGCGCAGCTTGCCGGCGCGCACGAACGGCAGGGTCGAGGCGATGCTGCCGAAGATCACCGTGGT
Organism: Burkholderiales bacterium; assembly: GCA_044370615.1. Taxonomy (GTDB): domain Bacteria; phylum Pseudomonadota; class Gammaproteobacteria; order Burkholderiales; family CAIKXV01; genus CAIKXV01. The sequence continues at coordinate 1,366 of JBIPNU010000076.1, read as the reverse complement.
GTGCCCGGCGATGGTGTCGCTCAGCGCAGGGCCGGTGCCCTTGTAGGGGATGTGGGTCATCTTGATCCCCGCCATGCTGTTGAAGTGCTCGGTGGCGAGGTGGACGATGCTGCCCTGGCCGCTGGTGGCGAAGTTGAGCCCCCCGGGCGACTTGCGCGCGAGCGCGATCAGGTCCTTGACCGTCTTCACCGGCAGCGACGGGTGTACCGCCACCAGGAACGGCCCCATCGACAGCTGGATCACCGGCTGGATGTCCTTGATCGGATCGAAGTTGAGCTTGTAGAGGCTGGGGTTGACCGGGAAGCTGGCGGCGATCAGGGTCAGCGTGTAGCCGTCCGGGGCCGCCTTCATGCCCACCTCGACGCCCAGCGAGCCGCCGGCTCCGCCGCGGTTCTCGACCACCACGGTCTGGCCGAGCGACTCGGTGAGTTGCTGGGCCGCGATGCGCCCGATGAAGTCGCTGCCGCCGCCGGGCGCGAACGGAATCACCATGCGCAGCGGCTTGGCGGGATAGGTCTGCGCCGAGGCGGGCACGGCGAGCGCGAACGAGGCGCCGGCGCACAGGGCGGTGGCGGCGGCCGGAAGGGCGCGAAGGGTCATGTCCTGTCTCCTGGGGATATCGCGCCCGTGCAAAGCCGGCGCGTAGTGGGCGGATGATACGCCGGGCGGGCGCGATCACCGATAGGGGACCGGCGCGCTGATGTCCCCGCGCGGGTACCCGTGGGCCCGACACAGGATCCGGTCGGCCGGCGGCCCTTCGCACCCGGATCCGCGACCTGGGAGCGGGCGTCAGCCCTCCGATGCCCGTCAGCATTCGGACCTGCGCACACGCGCCCGCGCGGGACCCGGGCCTCTCGCCACGCGCCACGCGCCCGGACGGCCCGGTCCGGTGACGCAGCCGGCGCGCATCACCGCCTCGGGATGCGCACCGACGGCCCGGCACCCCGCTCGGCTCGTGCGGTCCGAGCGCCGCGGGCCCTGCCTCCCCGCACCGCGCCCCGCCAGGGCTGCTCTGCGGTCGCCGCGCCTAGCCGCGACCGACGAAAGGCATCTTCGTGGCCATGATCGTCACGCTGAACAGGTTCACGCCCGGCGGCTGGTTGGCCATGTGCAGCACGGTGCGCCCGACGTCCTCGACGTCGATCATCGGCTCGACCCGGATCTCGCCATCGGCCTGCTTGACGCCGCGGGCCATGCGCGCGGCCAGTTCGGTCATCGCATTGCCCACGTCGATCTGGCAGCAGGCGATGTCGTACTTGCGCCCGTCGAGCGCGGCGGTCTTCGTGAGCCCGGTGATCGCGTGCTTGCTGGCCGTGTAGGGTGCCGAGTCCGGCCTCGGCACGTGCGCCGAGATCGACCCGTTGTT
>JBIPNU010000075.1:0-8016 GCA_044370615.1 Burkholderiales bacterium | reverse complement strand
GACGATGGGCGCTACATCGCGCTCGACTTCGGCATCGTGGGCACGCTCACCGACACCGACAAGGACTACCTCGCGCGCAACTTCCTCGCCTTCTTCCGGCGCGACTACCGCGCCGTCGCGCTCGCCCACCTCGAGGCAGGCTGGGTGCCGCCGGATACCCGGATCGACGAGTTCGAGGGCGCGATCCGCGCCGTCTGCGAACCGATCTTCGACAAGCCGCTGCGCGAGATCTCGTTCGGCAAGCTGCTGTTGCGGCTGTTCCAGACCTCGCGTCGCTTCAACGTGGAGATCCAGCCGCAGCTCGTGCTGCTGCAGAAGACGCTGCTCAATATCGAGGGACTGGGACGCGAGCTCGATCCGGACCTCGACCTCTGGCAGACGGCGAAGCCCTACCTCGAGCAGTGGATGAGCGAGCAGATCGGCTGGCGCGGCCTTGTCCGCGCGCTCGCGCAGGAGGGTCCGTTGTGGGCCACCCAGCTGCCGCGCCTGCCGAGGCTGGTGCTGCAGGCGCTCTCGCCGGGACGCGAGCCACCGCTGGTCGAGGAACTGCGCCGCCTGAACCGGCTGCAGCGGCGTCAGTCGATCCTGGTCGGGCTGATGGCGCTCGCGCTGGGGTTGCTGCTCGCCTGGCAGGTGCTCGGCACCTGAGGAGGGGGCGGCCCGCGATCGCGCGCAGTGTCGCGCCCGCGGCCGCCGGCGCGGGACAATCCGCTGGCGCCGGCGGTCGCGGCGGCGGCGCTGCATCATTGCCGCCGACCGTCCTCCCTTCGCGCCCGAGGCCCGCATGCTGATCGCCACCGTCGTCGTCTACCTGCTCGTCTCGATCGCCATCGGGCTGTACGCGGCGCGACGGGTCTCCAGTTCCGCCGACTTCATGATCGCCGGGCGCAGCCTGCCGCTGTACATCAGCCTCGCCACGGTCTTTGCGACCTGGTTTGGCGCCGAGACGGTGCTCTCGGTATCGGCCACCTTCGCCCGCGACGGACTGCACGGCATCGTCGCCGATCCGTTCGGCGCCTCGGCCTGCCTGCTGCTGGTCGCGCTGTTCTTCGCGCGTGCGTTCTACCGGATGAACCTGCTCACGATCGGCGACTTCTACCGCAAGCGCTACAACCGGCCGGTCGAGGTCGTCACCAGCCTCGCGATCGGGCTGTCCTACCTCGGCTGGACCTCGGCGCAGCTCACCGCCCTCGGGCTGGTGCTGATGGTGCTCTCCGACGGCGCGATCTCGCTGTCGATGGGCATCGTGATCGGCACCGTGGTGGTGGCCGGCTACACCCTCTGGGGCGGCATGTGGTCGGTCGCGATGACCGACCTGTTCCAGACGGTGGTGATCATCATCGGCCTGGTGGCGGTCGCCTGGCTGATGGCCGACATGGCCGGTGGCGCCGGGGTGGTGGTGCAGGCGGCGGTGGAGGCCGGACGCCTGTCGTTCTGGCCCGACGGCGGGCTCGCCGCCTGGCTGCCCTTCATCGCCGCCTTCCTCACCCTGGCGCTCGGATCGATCCCGCAGCAGGACGTGTTCCAGCGGGTCACCTCGGCGAAGAACGAGGCCACCGCAGTGCGCGCCTCGCTGCTGGGGGCGCTGTTCTACTTCTGCTTCGCCTTCGTGCCGATCTTCATCGCCTATGCCGCGCTCACCGTCGACCCGTCGATGAGTGGGCTGTTCGAGTCCGAGGACGCGCGCGAGATCCAGCGCATCCTGCCCGACGCGGTGCTGGCCAAGACGCCGCTTTGGGCGCAGGCGATGTTCTTCGGCGCGCTGCTCTCGGCGATCCTGTCCACCGCCTCCGGCGCGCTGCTCGCGCCCGCCTCGATCTTCACCGAAAACGTGATCCGGCCGTTCGTGCGCCGGATGGGCGACCGGCAGCTGCTGATCACCGTGCGGCTGGTGCTGGTGATCTTCTCGATGGGCGCGCTGCTGTTCGCGCTCAACTCGCGCAGCACCATGTACGAGATGGTGCAGAACGCCTACAAGGTGACGCTGGTCACCGCCTTCGTGCCGCTGGTGTTCGGCCTGTACTGGCGACGGGCGAACAACGCCGGTGCCGTGATGGCCATCGCGCTGGGCGCAGGCAGCTGGCTGGTGGCCGAGTTCGTCGGTACCGGCGACGGGTGGCCGCCGCAGCTGATCGGGCTCGCGTTCGCGCTGGTCGGGATGATCGGCGGCTCGCTGATGACCCAGTCTCGCAACCACCCCGGTGCGCCCGGGCTGGACACCCTGCACGCCTCCTCGGGCGCCGAGCCGTCGACCGCGCCGCCGACCGAGGCTCACCCGCGGCGGCAGTAGGCGCGCGGGGCCACGGCCGCTCGCGCGACCGGCCGGCAACTGCCTGCGATCGCCCCGGGCCCGCTCAGGCGCCGATCGACGCGGACCTGTTCGGGTGCCGAACGTCCCGGAGCCGATCAGGCGCCGATCCATGCGCCGGCGGCCGCCGCCACCGCGATCGCGATCAGGCCGGGGGCGACCCGCAGCGCGTAGGCCGGTCCGCCGGCGACGGTGGCCACCAGCTTGGTGAGCGAGTTGGTGGTGACTGCTGCCAGCACCAGGGCCGGCAGCGAGGCGTCGGGCAGGGTGCCGGCTGCGGCGAGCGACAGCGCGGAGGTGGCGGCCGCGTGCACGTCGGCAAAGCCGGCGAGTGCGGTGGCGGCGAGCGCCGCGCCGCTGCCCAGCCAGGCACTCGCCCAGCCCGTGAGCGCGGTGACCGCCACCAGCAGCAGCGAGAACACGACGGTGCGGCCGAGATCGAAGGCGCGTCGCGCCGCGACCGGCGGGGGACTCGACGACTCGGGCGGCGACTCGCCGTCGGGCGTCGCTCGCGTCGGTGCACGGCGCAACAGGCCGGGCAGTGCCACCGCCACCACCGCGAGCAGCGCCGCGCCCAGCATCGGCGCAAGCAGTCCGAACGCTCCCGGACGCAGCGCGAGGACGAGCAGCGCGAGTTGCGTGAAGGTCGCCACGCAGGAGAGCAGCGCGCCGGTGGCGCACGCGCGCAGCATGGCCGGCTCCTCGCGCGCGCGCAGCCCGAGGGCGGCGATGGTGCCGGCGCTGGTCACGAAGCCCGAGGCGAGCCCGGACCACGCCAGCCCCTGGCGCGCGCCCAGCCAGCGCAGCGCGACATGGCCGACGGCCTGCACCGCCAGCAGCAGCACGACCACGCCCCAGATCGCGCGCGGCGCGATCCCGCCCAGCCAGGCGAGGGGCTGCGCAGGCATCAGCGGCAGCACGATCAGTGCCGATGCGGCGAGGATCAGCGCATCGCGCAGCTCCTCCGTGCTCAGCACCTCGCGTGCGAAGGCATGCAGTCGGGGACGCGAGGCCAGCAGTACCGTCACCGCCACCGCCAGGCCGGTCGCGAGCCCCGGGCTCGCGGGGGCGGCGACCCCGATCAGGAAGGTGACGAACAGCGCGAGTTCGGTGGTCATGCCTGGATCCCGCGCCGAGGACCGCAGGTAGGCGACCACGATCAGCGCTCCCAGCAGTGCCCCGGCGAGCGCCACCAGCCAGGGCAGACCCAGTGCCTGCGGGAGCGCGCCGGCCAGCGCGGCCACGCTGAAGGTGCGCACGCCGGCGAAGCCCGCCTCGCCCTGCTGAGACTTGCGACGCTCGCGCTCGATGCCGATCAGCAACCCCGCGGCCAGCGCGACGGCAAGGCCGATCCAGGTCTGGGGCAGGCCCGGTTCCATGGCGCCGGTCAGCGTGCGGGCGTGAACTCCAGGATGTCGAAGCCGGCGTAGCGATCCACCAGGTAGACGAGACCGCGCGCATCGACATCCACGTCGTTGGTCTGTGGCGCGGCGCGCCCCTGTGCCGGATGCGGGATGAAGTGCCCGACCTCGCGCGGTGCGTGCGGATCGGCCACGTCGACGATGCGCAGCCCGCCGGCGAACCATGCGCAGTAGAGCAGCGTGCCGTCCATGTGCTCCTGGAACTGGTGGGCGCCGAAGCGGCCGGGCGTCGCGCGGCTCCATGGCGAGTCGAGCTCGCTCACCTCGAAGATCGACAGCGGGCGGATGTCGGCGAGATCGGTGACGTCGAATACCCAGAGGCAGCCGTGCGGCCGCCCGCGGCGGCGGGCGACCTCGGCCTCGCTGTGCGCGTGGTCCTCCTCGTCGATCGCCACCGCGATCCGCCGCCCGTCGTGCAGTCCGGGCACCGGCATGAAGGTGTGGGTGGGTTCGGGGAAGGGGGGATGGTAGTTGTAGGCGCCGACCGTGGTCGGTCGCGTGATGTCGGAGACGTCGATCACCCGCACGCCGCCATGCCAGCATCCGGCCCAGAGCTCGTCGCCGAAGCGCAGCGCGTGATGCAGGCGGTGCCGCCGGCCTGGCCAGGGCTTGGCTTCCCCCGCGGCTGCGTGCTGGCCGGGCAGCCACCAGCGCGACACCTCCCGTGGGCGGGTCGGATCGGCGAGGCTGTAGATCACCAGGATGTTGCCGACATAGCCGTCCAGCTCGGTGGAGATGTACGCGTAGCGTTCGTCGACGTCGAAGCGGTGCACGCCGATACCGCCGGTGTGCTGGTGCACCAGCGGGCGCGGACGCGTGACATCCGAGATGTCGTAGATGCGAAAGCCGCCGTGCGGGTAGCCGCGGCGGTTGGCCTCCTCGACGGCCGGGATGTCGCTCTCCGCCACCCCGATGCGCGCGGCGAGTTCGGCGTGGGTGGGTTCGCGGCCCAGCGCCTGCAGCAGCGCCGCGCGGGAGCCGGGCAACTCGTCGGCCTTGCGCCCGATGGGCGTCATGTTGCGCTCGTGATTCACGAACATCAGGTCGCCGACCACGCGCACCTTGTGGCTGTGCGATTCGTCGTCGTCGAGAAACACCTGCGAGATCACCCGGGGGGCCCGGGGGTCGGAGACGTCGAGGATCGTGGTGCCCAGGCGATCCCGATTGGGAAGGTGGCCGACGAAGGCGCGCTGGCCGACGATGCGCACCTGGCCCGCGCCGGGCAGTTCGAGGCGCGACAGGCGGCGCACGTTGCGCGCGAGCGATTCTTCCACCACCGGTGCTTCCATGCGGTCCTCCGTGGGCGGCCTGCGGGGCTGGCCGGATGCAGCCGCAGGCGCTACTGTACGCGAACGGGACGGCAGAACCCCGCGACCGGTCTCGCGGGGCGCGTGCCCGGGAGGAGAGGTCCATGGCTGTCAACCCCCTGCATCTTCGACCGGGCCGCGCGCGATCGCCTCGCGATACCGGGCGCGCCGCGCTTGCTGCCCTCGCGCTGCTCGCCGTGGGGGATGTCACGTACGCGGCCTCGCCCACGGCCGGCTACCCGGCACGGCCGGTGCGGCTGATCCTCGCGTTTCCTCCAGGTGGCGCGAGCGATTTCGTCGGCCGGCTGCTCGCGCAGCGGCTGGCCGAGCCCTGGGGCCAGAGCGTGCTCGTCGACAACCGCAGCGGGGCAGGCGGCAACGTCGGCGCCGAGATCGCGGCGCGCGCGCCGGCCGACGGCCACACGCTGCTGCTCGCCAACAATGGCATCCTCGCCGCCAATGCGGCGCTCTACCCGAAGCTCGCCTACGATCCGGTGCGTGACTTCCTGCCGGTCACGCTGGTCGCGCTGCAACCCAACGTGCTGGTGGTGCACCCGTCGGTGCCGGCCACCAGCGTGCGCGAACTGATCGCGCTCGCGCGCGCCCGCCCCGGGCAGCTCAACTACGCGTCATCGGGCAGCGGACTGGCCGCGCACCTGGCCGCCGAACTGTTCATGAGCCTCGCGCAGGTGCAGATGGTGCACGTTCCCTACAAGGGGGCGGGCCCGGCGCTCACCGACCTCATCGCCGGGCAGACTCAGCTCATGTTCGCCACCTCCACCTCGGTGGTGCCGCACGTGAAGTCCGGACGCCTGCGCGCGCTCGCGACGACCGCGGCGAGGCGCTCGGCGGGCTTCGAGGACCTGCCCACGGTTGCCGAGGCAGGGGTGCCCGGGTTCGAGGCCACCTCGTGGCACGGCATCGTGCTGCCGGCCGGGGCCGCGCCCGGCATCGTGGCGGCGCTGTCGGCGGCGATCAACACCGCGCTGAAGCATCCCGAACTGCGCGAACGCTTCGCGCTCGCGGGCGCCGAGCCGGTCGGGGGTACGCCGGCGCAGTTCGCCGCGCACATTCGCGCGGAGATCCCGCGCTGGGAGAAGGTGATCCGGCAGTCGGGGGCGAGGCCCGAGTGACCGGTGCGATCGACCCATCCGCCCCCTTCGTGGCCGGGCGGATGGCGTCCGGGTGGACGGGGGGGCGACGGATGGGGCGGTGGATCGAGGAGTTTCCGGGCAATCTCGCCTGGTCGAATGCGACGCTGGTGTGCAAGGGCATGGCGCCCTGGGGCTGCGTGTCGCTCGCGGAGATCGACCGCGTGTGCGAACGGCTGCGCGCGCGCGAAGGCGAGGCTCGGGCCTGGTGGGAGGAGTGGGGTGCGATGGCGGCGGCGGTCGAGGCGCGCGCCGATGCGCTCGAGGCGGCAGGGCATCGGCGCAGCGCCGGCAACCTCTACCTGCGCGCCGGCATGTACTGGTTCACGGCCGAGCGCTTCGTCGAACCCGGCGATCACAAGCGCGAACTGGGTCGCCGCTCGATCGAGATGCAGGGCCGCGGGCTGGTACGACGGTACTGCGGCATCGAGCGCGTGGAGGTCGACTGCGACGCGGGCCGGTTGCCGGCGTGGTTCCTGCCCGCGAGCGGCGTCACCGGTCCCGCGCCGGCGGTGGTGGTTTTCAACGGGATGGACAACTGCAAGGAGATGAGCGTGCTGTTCGCGGGGCTGGAGTTCTCTGCCCGGGGCTGGCACACGCTCGCCATCGACGGACCCGGGCAGGGCGAGTCGCTGCGCCTGCGCGGGCTGGCCGCGCGCCATGACTACGAGGTCCCCGGCGCCGCCGCCTGGGAATACCTCGCGCGCCGGCCCGATGTCGATGCGCGGCGCATCGCGGTGATGGGCTACAGCTTCGGCGGCTACTACGCGGCTCGCATCGCGGCCTTCGAGCCGCGCTACGTCGCCGGGGTAGCCTTCGCCGCGCTGCACTGGGACCTGCACGGCTGGCAGTTCCAGATCCGCCAGCGCCAGCTGGCCGATCCACGCTCCACCGCGCAGTCGACCTTCCACTTCCAGTGGGTGATGGGGGAGGCGACTCCGGAGGCGGCGATCGAGAAGGCGCGCGCGTTCTCGCTGGAAGGCGTCGCCTCGCGGATCACGATGCCGTTCCTGGTGCTGCATGGCGAATCCGACCGCGTGGTACCGGTAGCCGCCGCGCACCGGTTGTTTGCCGAACTCGGCTGCCGCGACAAGGCGCTGCGGCTGTTCGGGCCCGAGGAGGGGGGCGACCAGCACGCGCAGGTCGATGACCGTCCGCTCGGCGTGGACGCGATCGCCGACTGGCTCGCACACGTGCTCGATGCGCCCGACGGCGGGGAGTCGCCGGCGGCTGCCGGAGCGGAGGGGCGGCGATGAGCGCGGCGACCCCGGATCTCGCCGCGGCCCAGTCCCGGCTGGGCCCGCTCGCCTCGCGCCATGTCGATGTCGACGCGCTGCCCTGGCGCCCGACGCCCTCGCCCCTCATCCAGATGAAGGTGCTGCTGGAGGATCCCGAGACCGGGCTGATGACCGCGCTGTTCCGCTGGCAGCCGGGCGCGGTGCTGGGCGAGCACGAGCACGTGCGCATCGAGCAGTCGTGGGTGCTGGAGGGAGCGATCGAGGACGAGGAAGGGGTCTGCCGCGCCGGAGAGTTCGTCTGGAGGCCTGCCGGCAGCCGGCATGCCGCGCGATCGCCGCAGGGCGCGCTGGTGCTGGCGATGTTCCTCGCGCCCAACCGGTTCTTCGCGGCCCCGCCGCCCGCCGCCGGCAACGGCCGCTGAACGCCCGCCGACGCGCCGGGTTCTGCGCCGCGGCCGCCGCTGGCCGCTCAGGCGCGACCCGGCCAGGCGCGCTCGAGCGCCGCGAGGAAGGCGGCGAGCCCGGACTCCGGGAGTCGTCCGATGCCGGCGGCGCGCGCGCGTCCCCCGCCGCCGTCGAACGCGTGGCACA
>JBIPNU010000147.1:0-6145 GCA_044370615.1 Burkholderiales bacterium | reverse complement strand
ATGCGTGCGGCCAGCCCGGGGCGCACGGCCTCGAACAGGTGGGGCAGCAGTTCGGCCGGATCGGTCACCCGCCGGATCACGAACTCGAAGGGAATCATGTGCGCGTCGTGTTCGAGGTCATCGCCGAAGCAACGGGCGGTACCCCGATAGCGCCAGCGGACCGGGCCCGCGCTCATGGACCCACTCCATCCAGTTCGCGCGCATCGGCGATTCGTCCCGCAATGGCCGATGCGGCCACGGTGGCGGGGCTCGCGAGGAAACAGCGCGCGTCCTTCGCCCCCATGCGGCCGGCATGATTGGTTGCCGCCGTTGAAATCGAGACCTCGCCCGAATGCATCGGACCGAGGTTGCCTCCGGCGCAGGGTCCGCACCCGGGCGGCAGGACAACCGCGCCCGCGGCGAGAAACACGTCCACCAGCCCGTCGGCCGCGAGCCGTCGCGCGCCCTCGACCGTGCCGGGCACGACGAACAGCCGCGTCCCGTCGGCCACCCGTCGCCCTCGCAGCAGCCGCGCCGCGACGGCGAGATCCTCGTACAGCCCGGAGCCGCAGGAGCCGATGTAGGCATGCTGGATCGGCTGCCCGGCCACCTCGGGGAGATCGACCGCGTCGGCCGGACTGCCCGGTAGCGCCACCTGCGGGCCCAGGCCTTCGATGTCGAGCACGAAGGTCTGCTCGTAGCGGGCATCCTCGTCGCTCGCGACCGGGGTGAACGGCTGCCGCGCCCGTTCGCGGCACCACGCGAGCAGCGCGGCGGAAGGCTGCAGGTACACCCCGGCGACTCCGATTTCGGTGGGCGAATTGCACAGGGCCACGCGCTCGTGCAGCCCGAACGCGTCGAGCGCCGGGCCTGCGATCTCGAGGTAGCGATAGTCCACGTCGATGCGGTTCGGCCCGCGTGCGAGTTCGCGCGCAAGCAGGAAGCCGACGTCGCGTCCCCCCGTGCCGCGTGCAGGGCGCCCGCGCAGTTCGACCCGCACGCTTGCGGGTACTGCCGTCCATACGCTGCCCATCGCGAGCACGCTCACCGTCTCCGGGCCGGAGCGGACCGGAACCGCACCGATCGCCCCGAAGTTCGAGCAGTGCATGTCGCTCGCGAACACGACCATGCCAGGGGTCACCAGGCCGTCCTCCATCGGGAAGATGTGGCCGTGGCCGCCCTGGCCGACATCGAAGAAGTGGCCTACCTTCCAGTCGCGCGCCGTCGCGCGGATGCGCGCACCGCGCTCGGCCGCGCGCGGCGTGAGATACACGACCTCGTGATCGGTGGCGAACACCACGCGCTCGGGGTGGCGGATGCGATCGATGCCCAGCGCGTCGAGCTGGCGGCGGAAGCCCTCGACGTGGCCGTCGTGCACGAACACTCGCGCGGGCTGCGGATGGACGATCTCGCCCGGCGCGACGCTTGAAAGCCCTGCCGCCTGCGCGAATGCCTTCTCGATCGCGGTCATGCCGGGCATCGGCAAGCCCTTCCCTACTCCTGGGGGATCCCGGCACCGCGGATCACCGCGGCCCACTTGTCCTTCTCGGCCGCGATGAACTTCGCGAACGCCTCGGGTGTATTGCCGACCACCTCGAAACCGTCCGCGGTCAGTCGCGACCGCACGTCGCCAGAACCCAGCGCACGGGTGAACTCGCCATGCAGCCGCCGGATCAGTTCGCCCGGCGTGCCGGCAGGCGCGAGCACGCCATGCCAGTTGATGACCTCGTAGCCCGGCGCGCGCGTGCCGACCGCAGGCAGCTCCGGCGCGCTGGCGATCGGCGAGGAGCCGGTATGGGCAAGCACGCGCAACTTGCCCGCCTTCGCCAGCGGCCAGGTCGTGCCCTGTCCGCTGAACATCAGCGTCACCTCGCCGCTCATCACCGCGACGGTCGCCGGGCCGGTGCCCTTGTAGGGCACGTGCAGCATGCGCAGCTTCGCGACGCTGTTGAGCAGTTCGCCCGCGAGGTGCGAGGCGCTGCCGCTGCCCGCCGAGGAGAAGGTCAGTTCGCCGGGACGCGAGCGCGCGAGTGCGAGCAACTCGGGCAGGGTACGCGCAGCGAAGGACGGATGCACCACCAGAACCAGTGGGCTGGCGATCGCCAGCGTGATCGGCGCGAAATCGCGCACCGGGTCGTAGGGCAGCTTGCGATAGAGCGCGGGATTGATCGCGAGCGTTCCCACATGCCCCATGAACAGGGTGTAGCCATCGGGCGCCGCACGCGCGGCAAGTTCCGCGCCGAGGTTTCCACCCGCGCCCGCGCGATTGTCCACCTGTACCGACTGCCCGAGGCTCTCGGCTACCCGGGCGCCCAGCGCCCGCGCCACGATGTCGGTCGACCCCCCGGGCGCAAAGGGCACGATGATGCGCAGCGGCTTGACCGGCCACGCCTGCGCAGCGACCTCCGGCAGGAAGGGCGCGGCCGCGCACAACGCCGCCAGGGTCAGCCTCGTCGGCATCGTGCGAGGGTTCCCGCGATGAATCATGGCATCCTCCGTCGCCGGCGCAGCCGTAACCGCGCCAGTCTCCGGAGGAAGTATACGAGGACGGGCGCACGCCCGGCGGCTGTCGTCCGCCATCGGCCACGCGCGGGCGGTCACAGCCCTGCGGCGCCAGGCAGGCATCCGGGTCGGCGACCGCCGTTCGCGTCATCGCTCCACGCCATCGCTGCGCACCGATCACCGCCAATGCACGCCCCGGCCCCTCTCGCCCCGCAGGCCCCGCCCGCTGCTTCCTGGAGTCCACGCCCGGGCACCGACCCGGTGATCGTGGATACCTGCGTGCTTGTGGCCAGCCTGCCCACCGCGGCCGGACCCGGGCCGTGGTCGTGCATCGTCGAGGCCATGCGCGGCGGCGGGCTGGCATTTTGCGTGAGCGAGGCGCTGATGCGCGAGTATCGCGACGTGCTCGCGCGTCCGGCGATCGCGCGACGTCTGCAGCTGGGCGAGGATGGCGTCGCGCGACTGCTCGAAGACCTGGCGCGAGCCGCGCAGCACCGGGTGCCGGCGCCGATCGCGCGCGACTCGCGGCCGCCACCCGACCCGGGCGATGCCCACCTCTGGGCGCTGCTCCTGTCGGATGCGCGCCTGCGACTGCTGACCCTCGACCGCCGGCTGCTCGAACGCAGCCGGATGCGGCAGCGGGTGATCACCCCCGAGGCATGGTGGCGCGAGCGTTCAGGCGCGACCGGGCAAGGCCGCTTCCCCTGACGCGGGCTCGACCCCGGACACGCTTCGCGGCCCGCGCGGGCGAAGAACGCCGCCCGCCCGCCGGGCGGACCGGTCAGGCCGGAGCAGGCACGACCGCGTCGAGATCGGCGGTGCAGGCGTCGTAGCCGTAGACCCAGCCCGGGTCCGCACGGTCGCGAAGCCAGTTGTTGGCGCTCGATCCCGCCTGGATGGTGGAGGCCCGCGGCTTGCGGATGCGCTCGTAGCGCACGAACGCCTCGTGCACCGACCCGGGCTGCGCCTCGTCGAGGCACCGCGCCAGCACGGCTGCATCCTCGAGCGCGGAGGCCGCGCCCTGCGCCATGTAGGGCGTCATCGGATGGCAGGCATCGCCCAACAGCACCACGCGCTCCGATGACCACCGCGCAAGCGGATCGCGCTCGAACAACGCCCACTTCCACACTTCGGGACAGGCGTCGAGGAGCGCCTGCACCTCGGGGTGGAATCCGGCATAAGCGGCGCGCAGTTCATCGAGTTCGCCCCTGGACGACCACGATTCGGGGGTGGCCCATTCCGCAGGCTCGGGAACGCTGGTCACGAAGTACAGCTGGTCGCGGTTGCGGCTCACGAAGTAGACGACCATGTGCCGGTCGGGCCCCCACCACTTGGTGCGTACCGGTTCGAGGCTCAGCCCGCGTACCCGTTCGGCCGGCAGCACCGTGCGATACGCGACGCGTCCGGTGTAGCGCGGCCGTTCCGGGCCGAGCAGGATCTCGCGTACCCGCGAATGCACGCCGTCGGCCCCCACCAGCAGGTCGGCGCGCTCCCGTGCACCGCCTTCGAACCCGAGCGTCACCCCGTCCCGATCCTCGCGCACGGAGGACAGACGGTGCGAAAACCGGACGACCTCGGGCGGCACGATGTCGGCAATGGCGGCGTGCAGGTCGGCCCGATGCAGGAACAGATAGGGCGCACCGAATTCGCGCGCGACCGCGTCGCCCAGTTCGAGGCGGCTGGTCTCGGCACCACTGTCCCAGGTACGGCTGATCGCGAACTCGGCCTGGAAACCGGTCGCCACCAGCCGCTGCTCGACTCCGAGCCATCGCAGCACCTTCATTGCGTTGGGTGCCATCTGGATGCCGGACCCGACGCGAGCGAATCGCTCGGCCTGCTCGTACACGGTGACGCGATGGCCCGCGCGCAGCAGCAACGCGGCAGCCGCAAGCCCGCCGATGCCGGCGCCTGCGATGGCGATGTCCATTGACCTCATGCGCGCGTCTCCTCCGGGAAACCCGCCCCGTACATGCAGCTCGCCGGGATTGGCGGCCGGTCGACGACCGACCGGCGGCAGCGGGGGCGGTCGCACCGCGCACGCGGCATTGGCCACGATCGGCCGACGGCGATCGGTCCTGCCACGACCTTGCTCAATTGCCCAGCCCCGATTCGATGCGCGCGCCGGACACCACCTTGCGCCACTTGTCCATTTCCCGCCTGATGAACTCGGCGAACGCCGCCGGCGTGCCCTGGGCGATGTCCACCGTCGGGAAGGCCTCGCGCAGCGTCCGCTGGTTGAGCACCCGCCCCACCTCTCGCGACAGGCGATCGATGAGGGCTGGCGGCACGCCTGCGGGCGCGAGCAGGCCGAACCAGATGGTCGCCTCGTATCCCGGCACCCCGGATTCCTGCAGCGTGGGCACCTCGGGGGCGGCGGCCGTACGCCGCGCGCTGGTCACCCCGAGCACGCGCACGCGCCCCGCCCTTGCCTCGGAGAGACCAGCCGCGCCGAGCATCATGTCGACATGCCCGCCCATCACGTCGGCCATCGCGGGACCCGCGCCCTTGTAGGGCACGTGCAGGAGATCGACGCGCGCGAGCATGCGAAGCAACTCGCCGGCGAGGTGGTTGGAGGAGCCATTGCCTCCGGAGGCGTAGGTGATGCGCCCGGGCTGTCGACGCGCGAGCGCGACCAGTTCCTGCACCGAGCGCGCGGGCACCGACGGGTGGACCACGAGATAGAGCGGCGTGGTGATGCACAGCGCGACCGGCGCGAAGTCGCGCACCGGATCGTAGGGCAGTTCACGCGCCACCGCGGGATTGATGGCGAGGCTGGTGACGCTGCCCAGAACCAGCGTGTAGCCGTCGGGTGCCGAGCGCGCCGCCGCCTGCATGCCGATGGCCTGGGAGGCGCCCGGACGGTTCTCGACGATCACCGGTTGACCCAGGCCGTCGGCAAGGCCGACGGCGAGGGCGCGCGGGAGCGTATCGCCGATCCCCCCGGGCGAGTACGGCGAGATGATGCGCAGCGGCTTGACCGGGTATTGGGGCTGCGCGGCCACCGGCGCGACGGCGACGCCCGACGCGAGCAGCACGCACGCGAGCGCCGTGGCCCGTCGCGCACCGGCGCCTCCGGTTCGCGGGCTCGTGGGGTTCTTCAGGTCATGCATCCCGGCTGGGCTCCTGCGGCGAGGTCGGGGCAAGGCGCGCGCCGGTGCAGGGATCATCGCAGCGCGCGGTCGGCCCCGACCCGGATTATAGGGACGCGGGCGCAGCCCTACCGGAGCGGCGAGTCGAGCCCCCGGCCACCGGTTTGACCGCAGCGGCTGGCGACGCCTAGACTGCCCGGCCGCGAGCGGACAGCATCCGCTCGTCGATTGCCCGAACCCCTCCGGAGTCCCCGGCATGCACGCCCTGCTGGCTCGCAGCCTCCCAACGCTCGTCCTGCTCGGCGCCTCCGCAGGGCTCGCCCAGGACCGCTACCCGTCCCAGCCGGTGCAGGTGATCATCCCCTACTCCGCGGGGGGCAACTCGGACGTCATGGGCCGCGCCTTCATCGAGCAGCTCGGGCGCGCGACCGGCGGGCAGTTCGTGGTGAGCAATCGCGACGGCGCAGGCGGGACCATCGGCTTCGCCCAGCTGGCCGCCTCGCGACCCGACGGCTACACGCTGGCCTTCGGACCCACCTCGGCGGTGAGCGCGGCACCCCACCTGATGAAGAAGC
>JBIPNU010000074.1:0-8045 GCA_044370615.1 Burkholderiales bacterium | reverse complement strand
GCCTTCGCCGCGCTGGGCGAGGCCCCCTGCCGCGCGCCCGCGGCCTGGGTCGCCGCGCTCGTCGCGAGGGCCCGTGGCGCGCTGCCCGGCCTCGCGTTGCCGTCCACTGGCGAGGAAGCCTGGCGCGTTACCGATGTCTCCGCGCTCGCGCGCGAGTCGTGGATGCCGGTGGCCGCGCCCGGGGCGGTCGATGCCCGGACGCTGGAGGCGCTGCTCCTCGACGAGGCACGTGCCAGCCGGCTGGTGTTCATCGATGGCGTCTTCAGTCCCGAACTCTCGGACACCCGCGACCTGGGCGACGGCGTGGTCGCCGGACCTCTCGCGCAGGCGCTTCGCGAGCACGAGGCGGCCGTTCGCGGTCACCTGGGGCGTCTGGTGTCCGGGGAATCGGACCTGTTCGGCGCGCTCAATACCGCGGCGCTGGGCGAGGTGGCGGTCGTCAGCGCGGCGCGCGGCGCGCGCTCGCGTGCCCCGGTGCACCTGCTGTTCGTAGGCACCGATCGTGCCACCGCCTCGGCGGTGCAACCGCGCGTGCTGCTGCTGGGAGGCGAACACAGCGCGCTCACCGTGGTCGAGGAATACGTCAGCCTCGCCGAGGGGCGCGGTTTCACCAACGCGGTGACCGAGGCGGTGGTCGGGGCGAATGCCGAGCTGTCGCATGTCCGCCTTCAGCGCGAGGGGACCGCGGCCTGGCATGTGGGCCGGGTGGTCGCCGAACTCGCGCGCGACGCCCGCTATGCCAGCGTGAACGTGTCCAGCGGCGCGCGCCTGGCGCGGCTGGACTTCGCGGTGCGGCTGGCCGGTGCAGGCTCGCGGGCGAGCCTCGACGGCCTGGCGCTGCTCGACGCTCGCCAGCACGCCGACAGCCACACGCTGCTCGACCACGCGAGCCCGGATGCGACCAGTCGGCAACTGCACAAGAGCGTGTGCGATGGGGCTTCGCATTCGGTGTTCGACGGGCGCATCGTCGTGCGCCGCGACGCGCAGCGCACCGACTCCGCGCAGCAGAGCCGGGGCCTGCTGCTCTCGGCGCGCGCGCAGGTCAACGCCAAGCCGCAACTGGAGATCTTCGCCGATGACGTGAAGGCGGCGCACGGCGCCACGGTCGGCCAGCTCGATGCCGAGGAGCTGTTCTACCTGCAGAGCCGAGGCATGCCGGCCGCGCAGGCGCGGCGGCTGCTCACCTACGCGTTCGCCGCCGAGGTGGTGGAGCGCATTCCCGTGCGTTCCCTGGCGCAGCGTCTTCGCGCACGAATTCTCGAGCGGACCGGGCTCGTCTCCGGCTCGGCTGCCACGGAGGGTGGACGATGAACGTGACTTCGAGCGGCCTGGATCCGGCACGGGTTCGCGCCGACTTTCCCATCCTCGGCCTGCAGGTCAACGGCAAGCCGCTGGTCTACCTCGACAACGCGGCGAGCGCGCAGATGCCCCAGCGGGTGATCGACCGCATCGTGCGCTACCAGACGCGCGAGCACTCGAACATCCATCGCGCGGTGCACTACCTGTCGGAGACGGCCACCGCGGAGTACGAGGCCGCGCGCCGCAGCGTGCAGCGCCTGCTCAACGCGGCGTCCGATCGCGAGATCATCTTCACCAGCGGCACCACGGATGCGATCAACCTGGTGATGCACGGCTACGGCCGCAAGTTCGTGGGCGAGGGCGACGAGATCGTGGTCTCGGCGATCGAGCACCATGCCAACATCGTGCCCTGGCAGATGCTGTGCGAGGAGAAGGGCGCGCGCCTGCGGGTGATCCCGGTGAGCGATGCGGGCGAGCTGGACTTCGCCGCCTACCGCCGGCTGCTCGGCCCGCGCACGAAGCTCGTCGCCATCACCCATGTCTCCAATGCGCTGGGCACGGTGGTGCCGGTCGCCGACTATGTCGAGGAGGCCCACCGGCTGGGTATCCCGGTGCTGCTCGACGGCGCGCAGGCCGCGCCCCATCTGCAGGTCGACGTCCAGGCGCTGGGCTGCGATTTCTACGCGTTTTCCGGGCACAAGATGTGCGGGCCGACCGGCATCGGCGTGCTCTACGGGCGCGCACACTGGCTCGAGCAGATGCAGCCCTACAAGGGCGGTGGCGACATGATCCTGTCGGTCACCTTCGAGAAGACCACCTACAACACGATCCCGTTCAAGTTCGAGGCCGGCACGCCGCCGATCATGCCGGCCATCGCGCTGGGCGCGGCGGTGGATTACCTGCTGGAACTCGGCCTCGCGAACATCGCCCGGCGCGAGCACGAACTGCTCGACTACGCCACCGAGGAGGTCGCGCGGGTGCCCGGACTGCGCGTGATCGGCACGGCGGAGCGCAAGGCCGCCGTGCTCTCCATGGTGATGGACGGCATCCATCCGCATGACCTCGGCACGCTGCTCAACGAGGACGGGGTCGCGGTGCGCGCCGGGCACCACTGCGCGCAGCCGGTGATGGCCCGCTACGGCATCCCTGCCACCGCGCGGGCATCCTTCGCGTTCTACAACACGCCGGCGGAGATCGACGTCCTGGTCGCCTCGCTGCTGCGCGCGAGGCAGGTTTTCGGCCTCGCCTGACCGCCGTTCACGGCCCGCGCGCACCGCGCGCGAGGCTGCGAGCCACGACCATGTCCGTCTCCAACGCGCTCTACCAGGAAGTCATCCTCGACCACAACCGCAAGCCGCGGAACTGGGGGGCGCTCGCCGCGCCCAGCCATCGCGCCGAAGGGCACAACCCGCTGTGCGGCGACCACATCGTGCTCACCCTCGAGGTGGACGGGGAGGGCAATATCGGGGCGGTCGGGTTCGAGGGCGAGGGGTGCGCGATCTGCAAGGCGTCGGCCTCGATGATGACCGGCGCGGTCAAGGGGCGACCGGTCTCCGAGGCCGAGGCGATGATCGGGCAGTTCCGTGGCATGGTCACCGGCGAGCTGGACACCGAGCGCGAGGCGAACCAGCTCGGGCGACTCAGGGTCTTCGCGGGCGTGCGCGACCTGCCCTCGCGCGTGAAATGCGCGATCCTGCCCTGGCACACGCTGCACGCGGCGCTCAACCGCGAGACCTCCGCCTCCACCGAGGGCGACGGCGCCTGACGCCCGCCCGCCCCCTGACGCCGGACCCACTGCTGCACCGTTCGCCATGCCCAAGATCGCCGAGGTCGAATACACCCCCAATCCCAATGCGCGCAAGTTCATCCTGCGCGATCCGCTGACCTGGGGCGTGGCCCGATCCTACGAGTCGGTGGCGGCCGCCGAGGCGGCCGGCGATCGGCTCGCCACGGCGCTGTTCGAAGCCGGCCCGGTGACGAACGTGTACTACGTCGATCACTGGATCACGGTCACGCAGGACGGCACCGCGGCGTGGGACGAACTGCTGCGCTCGCTCGCCGTGCCGATTCGCGAGGCCCCGGCGGCCGACCTCCAGTCGAGCGAGACGGTGGCGGCGGCGGTGGCGGCTCGCACCGACATGGACGCGTCGACGCTTGCGCGCCTCGATCGCATCAACGCGCTGCTCGACGAGCAGATCCGACCGTACCTGCAGAACGACGGGGGCAACCTCGAGGTGATCGACCTCACCGACACCGAACTCACGGTGCACTACCAGGGCGCCTGCGGCAGTTGTCCGAGTTCCACGGCCGGTACGCTGTCGGCCATCGAGGGCGTGGTGCGCACGATCGAGCCCGGGCTGACGGTGGTGGCGGTCTGACGGGGACTGCCGCCGGGGTGGCGCGGCACGGGCCGCGCGCGCCGGCGCCCGGCCGGGGCGCGCTCGTTGCGCGGACGAGGCAGGCGATCGAGGTGCCGGCCTCCCCGACGCCGGACGCAGTGATTCAGGCCGGACGGACCGTCCGGCGGCAGAAGGAGCGGAGCATGGTGACCCCGGAACAGGTGAAGGCCTACATCGAGCAGGGCATGCCCTGCGATCACGTCGAGGTGCAGGGCGACGGCGCGCACTTCGAGGCGGTGATCGTCAGCGCGCTGTTCGAGGGCAGGAGCCGCGTGCAGCAGCACCAGATCGTCTACCGCGCGCTCGGCGAACGCATGCGCGAGGAGATCCACGCGCTGTCGATGCAGACCTACTCGCCCTCGGCCTGGGCGACGGCGCGCGGCTGAACCGCTCGGGCGAGCGTCACCGCTCGCGGCTCGCGGGCTCCAGCCGAAGCAGGCGACCGTCGGCGGCGTCGGTGAGGAGGTAGAGGCGACCGTCGGGCCCGAGGCGCACGTCGCGGATCCGGCCTGCCGCCCGGTGCAGCAGGCGCTCCTCGCGCACCACCCGCTCGCCCTCCAGTTCGAGCCGATGCAGCGCTTCGCCGCGAAGCGCACCGACGAACACGCTCGCCTGCCAGCCGGGGAACGCGCCGCCGGCGCCGAAGGCGAGCCCCGAGGGCGCGATGGACGGGGTCCACACGTGCAGGGAAGGCTCGATGTCCGCCCGTGTCGTGCCCTCGCCGATGCGGGTGCCAAGGCCGTAGCTGACGCCGTGCGTGATCACCGGCCAGCCGTAGTTGCGCCCGGCGCGCACCACGTTGAGTTCGTCGCCGCCCTGGGGGCCGTGCTCGTGCATCCACAGCGCGCCAGTGGCCGGATGCAGCGCCAGCCCCTGGACGTTGCGGTTGCCCAGCGTGAACTTGCCCGGTCGGGCTCCGGGGCGTCCGAGGAACGGGTTGTCCGCCGGGATGCGTCCGTCCTCGTGCAGGCGGATGACCGAGCCTGCGTCGTCGTCCAGGCGCTGCGCGCGGCCCATGTCGCCGCGATCGCCCAGGCTGAGATGGAGCAGGCCCTCGCGATCGAAGGCGAGCCGACCGCCGAAGTGCAGGCCTCGCCCGGAGCGAGGCTGCATCGCGAACAGTGTCTGCGGTTCGACCAGGCGCCTTCCCGACAGGCGTGCGCGAACGAGGTCGGTTCCCAGCGCGCCGCGCTCGCCGGTCACCATCGCGAGGTAGATCCAGCCGTTGCGGTCGAAGCGCGGGTGGGGCAGCACGTCGAGGAGCCCGCCCTGACCGACCGCGCTCACTGGCGGCAGCCCTTCGACCGGTCGCGGATCGAGCCGACCGTCGGCCTCCAGCACGCGAAGCCGGCCGGGCCGCTCGGTGACCAGCATTCGGCCGTCGGGGAGGAAGGCGAGCGACCACGGATGTTCCAGGCCTCCGGCGAGCACCCGTGGCACGAAGCGCTCGCGCTCGGACGCCTGGACCGGCAGGCTCTCGCCCGCGGCAAGCGTGCCGGGAACGGCCAGCGCGGCCAGTCCTGCGCCGCACAAGCGGCGCCGGGCGGGCGCGGCGAGTACTGGTTCCGGGCGCCGGGTGCTGGCCGGATCGTTGTGGTCGGAGGACACGTGACCTCGGGCATGCAGGGGGCACCGCTATAATCCCACGACACCGCCGCCCGAGGGGCCGACATGCCGCCTGACAACGAGATCCGCAAGGCCGCGCTGGACTATCACCGGCTGCCACGGCCGGGCAAGATCGCCATCACCGCGACCAAGGGACTGGTCAACCAGCGCGACCTCGCGCTGGCCTACACCCCCGGCGTGGCCGCCGCCTGCGAGGAGATCGCCGCCGACCCGGCCCAGGCGCGCAACTACACCAGCCGCGGCAATCTGGTGGCCGTCATCACCAACGGCACGGCCGTGCTCGGGCTGGGCGCGATCGGGCCGCTCGCCGCCAAGCCGGTGATGGAAGGCAAGGCGGTGCTGTTCAAGAAGTTCGCGGGCATCGACGTGTTCGACATCGAGATCGACGAGCGCGATCCGCAGAAGCTGGTGGAAGTGATCGCCGCGCTCGAGCCCACCTTCGGCGGCATCAACCTCGAGGACATCAAGGCGCCCGAGTGCTTCCACGTCGAGCGCCGCCTGCGCGAGCGCATGCGCATCCCGGTGTTCCACGACGACCAGCATGGCACCGCGATCATCGTCGGCGCGGCGATCACCAACGGGCTCAAGGTGGTGGGCAAGCGCCTGCAGGACGTCCGGCTGGTCGTGTCCGGTGCCGGTGCCGCGGCGCTCGCCTGCCTCGACCTGCTGGTGAGCATGGGCCTGCCGCGCGAGCACATCACGGTGACCGACATCGAGGGAGTCGTGTATCGCGGGCGTCCGGTGCTGATGGACCCGGAGAAGGAGCGTTACGCGATCGACACCGCCGCGCGCACGCTCGCCGAGGTGATCGAGGGCGCCGACGTGTTCCTCGGCCTGTCGGCCGGCGGCGTGCTCAAGCCCGAGATGGTCAAGCGCATGGCCGGGCGCCCGCTGATCCTCGCGCTGGCCAACCCGAATCCGGAGATCCACCCGGGCGAGGCGCGCGAGGCCCGCCCGGACGCGGTGATCGCCACCGGTCGCTCCGACTACCCGAACCAGGTCAACAACGTGCTGTGCTTCCCGTTCATCTTCCGCGGGGCGCTGGACGTGGGTGCGACGACCATCAACGAGGAGATGAAGATCGCCGCGGTGCGCGCGATCGCCGAACTCGCCCAGGCCGAGCAGTCCGATATCGTCGACCAGGCCTACGGCAGCGAGACGACGCTGTCCTTCGGGCCCGACTACCTGATTCCGCGGCCCTTCGACCCGCGGCTCATCCTGAAGATCGCCCCGGCGGTGGCGCGCGCGGCGGTCGACAGCGGCGTGGCCACCCGCCCGATTACCGACTGGGACGCCTACGCGCAGGAGTTGCAGCAGTTCGTCTACCAGTCCGGTTTCGTGATGAAGCCGCTGTTCGCTGCCGCCAAGGCAAGCCCCAGGCGGGTGGTGTACGCCGAGGGCGAGGAGGAGCGGGTTCTGCGGGCGGTGCAGATCGTCGTCGACGAGAAACTCGCCCAACCTATCCTCGTCGGCCGGCCGGACGTGGTGCGGCGCCGGATCGAGCGGCTGGGGCTGCGCATGGTCGAGGGTCGCGACTACGAGATGGTCAACACCGAGAGCGACCCGCGCTACCGGGAGTACTGGCAGCTCTACCACCGCACGATGGAGCGGCGCGGGGTGTCGGCCGAGTACGCCAAGCTCGAGATGCGTCGTCGCAGCACGCTGATCGGGGCCACCCTGGTGCGCCAGGGCGAGGCGGACACCCTGCTCTGCGGGACTGTCGACGCCTATCAGCGGCACCTGCGCTACATCGACGCGATGATCGGTCGCAGGCCCGGCGCGAACATCTACGCCGCGATGAACGCGCTGCTGCTGCCCGGACGCACGCTGTTCATCGCCGACACCTACGTGAACTACGACCCCACGGCCGAGCAGCTCGTCGAGATCGCGGTGATGGCCGCCGAGGAAGTCCGCCGATTCGGTATCGTGCCCAAGGTGGCGCTGCTGTCGCACTCGAGCTTCGGCAGCATCGACAGCCCGACATCGCTGCGGATGCGCGACGTGCTCGAGCGGCTGCGGGTGGTGGCCCCGCAACTGGAAGTCGAGGGCGAGATGCACGGGGATGCCGCGCTCTCCGAGGCGGTGCGGGCAGCGCAGTTCCCGAACTCGCGGCTGCGCGGCGAGGCCAACCTGCTGATCATGCCGTCGCTGGATGCGGCCAACATCTCGTTCAACCTGCTCAAGCAGGCAGCGGGCGACGGCATCACGATCGGCCCGATCCTGCTGGGCGCGGCCAAGCCGGTGCATATCATCACGCCCAGTTCCACGGTCCGTCGGATCGTGAACATGACGGCGCTCGCGGTGGTCGACGCGGGCGAGAAGAAGAGCGCCTGAGCGGCGGTCCCGCCGCGAGGGCACCAGCACACGTAGACGGCAAGCCGGAGGCAGCAGATGTCGGGGTTTCGCGAAGAAAAGGACACGATGGGCGTGATGCAGGTTCCGCAGTCGGCGCTGTGGGGCGCGCAGACGCAGCGGTCGCTGGAGAACTTCCGCATCTCCACGGAAAAGATGCCGCTTGCCCAGGTGCATGCGCTCGCGCTCGTCAAGAAGGCCTGCGCGAAGGTCAATGCCGACCTGGGCGTGCTCGCCGCCGACAAGGCTGCGGCCATCATTGCTGCCGCCGACGAGGTGCTGGCCGGTCAGCACGATGCGCACTTCCCGCTCGCGGTCTGGCAGACCGGCTCCGGCACCCAGTCCAACATGAACGTGAACGAGGTGCTC
>JBIPNU010000073.1:0-8054 GCA_044370615.1 Burkholderiales bacterium | reverse complement strand
TCAGTGCTCGACTGCAGCCGGCTCGAAGCGGCGTTCGGCATCCGCATGGCCGGGTGGCGGGAGGCGCTGGCAGGGTCCCTGCGCGCCGCATGACAACGGTCTGCTCGGCCGCTCCGGGCCGAGCGGGTCCGCGCGATACGCAGAGCCGGCTTGCGGGCCTAGACCTGACGCGCTGGCCCCGCTCGCCGCCCGTGGGAATGCCTGCATCCGCCGGTATCCGCGGTGTGGCTCCCTCCCCGTGGCGTGCAGACCAAACCCCTCGCCGAGGCTGCCGACGACGCGCGCCTCCGTATTACCATCCGTCCGTGACCTGCCGGTCGCGCTGGCCCGCGGATCGGCTCAGGTTCCATGACCGAAAGTGTCCACTTCCCGGAGCATCAAGATGCGGCTGCCCGACGTCGCCCGCCATTCCGCTGCCCCTGCGCGCTCCCAAGGAAAAGTCCGCGCGGCAGCCGCGGACCCTCGCGGCTGCCGTGCGGCCAGAGGCCTGGCAGCGGAGGGCAGCCCCTCGTCGCTCGCTGGCCATCGCCCATGAGTAAGCTCGATCGTCTCAAGCCCCTGATGAGGTCCCTCCTTCCGGGACTGGTCCTGCGTGCGCTGCGGCGCCATGCCATGGGCGGCAGCCGTTACCCCGATTACGACTCCGCACTGGCGGCCTGCGCAGCGGGGGCCTACGAGGGCGATGACGTGGTGCGTGTAGTCGTCGCGAAGAACCTCGCGCTGCGGGAACGGCTTCGACACGCGCGCCACCCCGATCCGTCGGCCTACCGTATTCTGGCGGCCCTCGCCGCCACCGCGGCCGATCCCGAACGCACCCACCTTCACGTACTGGATTTCGGGGGCGGCGGTGGCGCCCACTACACGCTTGCGCGCTGCGCGCTAGGCGAGCAAGCGCCGCTGCGCTGGGCGGTTGTCGAAACGCCATCGATGGCCCGCGCGGCGAGCGCACTGGGCGATGGCTCGCTTGAGTTCTTCGACGCGATCGCGCCAGCTTTACAGTCCCTGGGACGCGTCGACCTGGTGTTCACGAGCGGAGCGCTGCACTGCTGCCCGCACCCGGCCCTGTTCCTTCAGCAGTTGCTGGATATCGGAGCCCGGCACCTGGTCATCACCCGAACCGCCTTCGCCAGCGGCGAGGAGACCCTCGTGCGGGTGCAGCGATCCCATCTGTCCGAGAACGGTCCCGGCCCGCTGCCACCCGGGTTCGCCGAGCGAACCGTGCGCTATCCCAACGTGTTCTTGCCGCTGTCGGAAGCCCAGGCGCTGATCAGGCGCCGCTACCGGATCGACCTGCTTGTCACGGAGGAGCCAGAGGCTTACTGGGTGGACCGGACGCCGGTGCCACTGCTCGGACTTTTCTGCTCGCGGGGCGGGTGAACGCCTGATCGATCATCGCTGGAGTCCTCCCGTCGACCAGTCGCACGCACGTACCCGTCGCGAGGTACACGACTGCACACCGTGCCGTCACAGACTGACCGCGAGCGAGGCGCGCTAAACGCGACCCGGGGCTACACCGCGTCGACGACGTTCTTCAGCCACTCCTTGAGCCGCCGGGGCAGCAGGCGCTGGGCGAGGCGCTGGGCCTTGATGCGCAGCGTCGGCCGCAGGCCACGGTCGAATCCGGGCGATATCGAGCGCAGTTCGGCGAGCGTGCGACCGAGTTCGGACTCATACACGTCGTACAGGGCTCCCGGCGGCGGTCCGGTGTCGCTGTACTGCGCCGACATCCGGTCGAAGCTCCCGTTGCGCAGCATCTGCAACTGATGGAAGTGATAGAAGATCAGCGGTTCCCCATCGCTGCTGAAGCGCGCGCGACCGTCCGGGCTTTCTCCCTGCGGTCGGATCGCGTAGCGGGCGTAGTTCCACGGCGCGACGCCAGCACCCGGGTGCTGGAGGATATGCAGCGAGCGGTACCTTGCCGGCCAGGCGTCGAGGTATTTCTGGTCGGCCATGCGGTCCGGCTCCAGCCGGTAGAAGCACCATTCCAGGCACTGCTCGCGCCAGCGCTGCAGGCAGGCGAGACCCTCGGCATCACGGCGGAAGCTGACCCACTCGACGCAGAAGCGACCGCGGATTTCCAGATGCCGCAGCGGCTCGACGAAGCGGTGCTCGATGATCGCGATCGACGCGAGACCGATCTCTTCGAACAGCGGCTGTGGGGACGCGAAGAAACAGAGATCTGCATCCACATAGGTGATGAAGTCGATCTCCGCGAATCGGTGCAGCAGGTACCACGGCAGACAGGGCGACAGCGTCCAGCAGTATTCCGGGCGACTGCGACCCGGCTTTACCGCAAGCAGGGCCTCGTCCTCGATCTCGGAGAGCGAGAGCCGGACGGTCCCGGGCGGATCGATCCGGTCGAGGAGCAGGCGCGTCTCCTCGTCGAGGCAAAGTACGTAGATACGAGCATCTGGCGCCTGCGTCGCGAGCGAGCGCAGCATCACCAGGCCCTTGACCAGATAGTTCGCGTCGAACAGCGTGCAGTAGTGCCGCATGGCGCGACTCTAGGCGCGCGACGGGCGAGCGAGGCAGGACTCGAGTATCGGCACCAGCGCCTCCATGCGTCGGCGATACGTGTGCTCCCGCAGCGTCCGGGCCTGTCCGGCGCGGGCAATTTCCTCGGCATCTTCCGGATGCGCGAGATAGTGGTGGATCAGGTCGACAGCTTCCGCCGGCGTCGAGTACACCACCACCTCCTTGCCTGGCTCGAACAGGCTGGCGAGGTTGTCCTTGCGATCGGTCAGCAGCAGCGCGCCCATGCCGGTTGCCTCGTAGAGACGCATGTTGTTCGCGTGGTTCTCCGCCGCGTCGATATGCCGATTGACAGTAATCCGACTGCGCGCGAGCACCCGGTACATGTCCAGCGCCCAGGCTTGGCCGCGGTGGCGCGCCCGGATCGGCGAATCCGCCGCCATGCGCTCGGCACCGTAGCCGAAGAACTCGATCGGGGTCGACTGCGCCAGAACCTCGAGTAACGGCAGCGCACGGCCATGATGTCGACTGAGCCCGCCGACAAACGACACGGCGACGTCGCGCTCGAACTGTCCAACACGCGCGAGTACCCGCGGATCAAAACCGATCGGCAGGTACTCGGAAGGCATGCCGCCCGCACGCAAGCGGGGAACGTAGTGGGGAAACGAGGTGACGATCAGGTCGAACGAGGCCAGAAACTCCCGCGGCGGTAGCGGACTTGCGGTCTGGCCCACGATGCGGCGCACGCTGCGACGCAGGCGCCGCGCCATTGCCGGCGTGAGAAACCATAGATCCTGGCAATAGAGGATGTCGGGATGGAGGCGCTCGATCTGCGCGATCGCGATTCGGGCAAGACCGGAGAGCGCAGCCGCCACCCGGCCAGCCCAAGGCAACCGGAACAACCGGTGCGACAGCCGCGTCGAGGCGGGCAGCAGGCGAAGCCCCTGCTCGCACGCCCAGGCGCGCTGCAGCGGCTCGCAGTTGACGATCAGGTCGTGCGCCTCGTGCCCGAGATCGCGCAGGTGCGAGGAGTAGAAATCGGAGGTGCCGAAGCAAAGGTCGATCAGCGCCTCGTGCTGGGTGCGATAGGCCGATCGCGCCAGCGCGGGCTGCGCCGCGTAGAGCGTCTCTATCGCACCGGTGTAGTAGGTATCGAGGATCGCGATCTTCACGGTCGGCGAATCCGAAGGACGCCGGAGTCCTCACGCCTGCGCAACCCGACCTTCGCGCCTGCCGCACACGCGCATACTGCCCGTGAGGGATGCACCGGACCATGCTGCTGGCGGAGTTGCTGCATCCTGCACATCCGCGCGCGCCGCTCAGCGGGCCGCACCGGGACTCGCCGGCGCCCGACGCCGGTCGGCAGTACAGAAGCCAGCCACGGCGTGCGCCACGCGTGCAACATCCTCCAGTGTGTGCCCGTAGGAGATCGGCAGGCTGAGTTCGGTCGCGTGAAGCTCGTCGGCGATCGGCCAATCGCCGCTCAGGATGCCTGCCATCGCCTGCTGGCGATGCGGAGGTATCGGGTAGTGAATCTCGGTACGGATGCCCGCCTCCAGCAGATACTCGCGCAACGCGTCACGGCGCGGGTGGCGAACGGCGAAGATGTGGAACACGTCGAACTCGTCTCCACACCTCGCTGGCAGCGCAAGCTCCCGCTTGTCAGCCAGAGCGTCCAGCAAGTCGAAGTAGCGCGCCGCGAGTGCGCGCTTGTGCGCGGTGATCTCATCCAGCGCACGCAACTTCACCCTCAGCATCGCTGCCTGGATTTCGTCCAGGCGGGAGTTCACGCCAATACGGTCGTTCACATAGCGGCGCCTCGATCCGTAGTTACGCAACTCGCGGATTCGTTCGGCGAGCGCGACATCCGCGGTCACTACTGCACCGGCATCGCCGACAGCACCGAGGTTCTTCGTCGGATAGAAGCTGAAGCATCCGGCATCGCCGAAGGTGCCGGCACGCTGCTCCCCCAGTCGTGCCCCGTGCGACTGTGCACAGTCCTCGACCACGCGTAGGCCGTGCTGTCGTGCAAACGCCATGATCAGGTCCATCCGGCAGGGCTTGCCATACAGATGGGTGATGCAGATGGCCCTGCTGCGGGGCGACAGCGCCTCGTGCAGGCGATGCGGGTCGATGTTGAAGGTCTCCCGCACAGGCTCGACCAGCCGCGGCACCAGCCCGGCGCGCAGCACCGCGAGGATGGTCGCGATATAGGAGTTCGAGGCGAGCAGCACCTCCGATCCGCGCGGCAGATCCATGGCCTCCAGCGCGAGGGTGATCGCGTCCAGTCCGTTGGCGACGCCCACGCAGTGCTCGGCCTGCGTCCAGTTCGCGAACTCGCGCTCGAAGGCCTCGACCTCGCGACCGAGCACGTACCAGCCGCTGGCGATCACCCGCGCCGCCGCCTGCTGCATCTGCGCAATGAACGGTGCGTTCGAGCGCGCCAGCCGCTCGTACTCGATCACCGGGCGATCGCCGGTCTCACCTCCGGTAGGGTTCATCGCTGTAGTCGTCACGGTCGTACGGATGGGAGGACAGCACCAGCAGCAACGCGCCCTCGGAAAAACGCATCGTGTGCCAGTGCCGCGGTTCGACCAGCAGGCAGCGGGCTGGGCAGTCGAGCACCACATCGCCCTGCTCGCGGCCATCGTCCAGATGCACCACGACTTCGCCCGATAGCGCGATCAGCGCCTGTCGCGTCCGGTGGTGTCGA
Organism: Burkholderiales bacterium; assembly: GCA_044370615.1. Classification (GTDB taxonomy): domain Bacteria; phylum Pseudomonadota; class Gammaproteobacteria; order Burkholderiales; family CAIKXV01; genus CAIKXV01. The sequence continues at coordinate 2,869 of JBIPNU010000073.1, read as the reverse complement.
TGCCCGCCGCGCAGGTGGCCGTCGGCACCGTAGATCCAGTAGCAGCGCACGATCGGGAAGGGCAGCAGGCCGTCGAGCACCGTCAGCACGCCCCGGCTGTCCGTGAACGTCGGCAGATCGACTAGCGTGCATGGGATCATGAGGCGGAGCGGCGGGCGCATCGAGCGGAGAGCCGTGGCAGCCGCAGCCCGGCGCGGGGATATCCCGGTGCCTGTGACCGGCGTACCCGGCGTTGCACGGCAACTGGCGTATCCCGAGCCACGCGTTCGGGCAGGATGCCGCGAGTGCCCGATAGTAGCGCCACCGGTCAGGAAAATCCGCGTACCGTTCACCGCACGGCCACACCCGCGCTGGCTGTACCGGGTCTGTCCGAATGCGACGGTATCCTCCGCCGCCGTCTCGGAGCGACAAGGCGGGGGCGGTCATCGTAGACTACGGTAGTCGGTAACGGCGGTCGGCCGGTTTCCGCGATCGGGCCGCCAACGCAGACCCGCCCTCCGCGAAGACCTTCCCGAGCCGACCGAGCCGCCCCTCCATGAATCGTTGCCCACGCCATTGCTGCCGTCCGTGGGCAGCGACCTGCAGCAGCCGCGAATCGCCGGTCACCACGGCCGCGGGCGGGCCCTGGGGATTGACGACGGCTCGAACCATCGACTGGCACGCTCACGCGATGCAGCCAGAGTCCCCGGGTTCACGCGTCCGCGGACCGGAAACTGCGTCGTGAAACTGCTGGTCGTCACCCAGTACTTCCACCCGGAGAACTTCCGGGTGAACGACCTCGTCGAAGGCATGGTCGCCCGCGGCCACGAGGTCACGGTGCTTACCGGCTTGCCCAACTACCCATCCGGGCGCTGGTTCGAAGGCTACGGCCTGAGCCGGGGCCCGTGGCGCGAGACCGCATTCGGCGCCGAGGTACTGCGCGTGCCGATGCTCGCGCGCGGGCCTGGCGGCGGACTGCGCCTCGCGCTCAACTTCCTCTCCTTCGCGCTCGCCGGCGTGCTGCTCGGCGCCCCGCGGCTGCGGGGTCGCCGCTTCGATGCCATCTTCGTGTTCGAGGTGTCGCCGGTCACGGTGGGGCTGCCAGCCATCGCGGCCAAGCGCCTCACTGGCGCGCCGATCCTGTTCTGGGTACTGGACCTCTGGCCGGAGAGCCTGACCGCCGCGGGCGGGGCCTCCCTGCGCCGGCTGCTGCGCCCGGCCGATGCGCTCACCCGCTGGATCTACCGGCGCTGCGACCGGATACTGGCCCAGTCTCGCGGCTTCCTCCCCCGGCTGGCCGCGCAGGGCGTGCCGGCCGAGCGCGTGCGCTACTTCCCCAGCTGGGCCGAGTCGCTGTACCGGCCGGTCGAAGAACCCGAGCCGACCTCGTCCCGGCCGTCGCCGCCCGGCCACGAGGCGACGGCCGAGGTCACGCCGCCAGCCGCGTGCACGGATGCGGGCAGAACGACCGGCGACCCCGCGGACGACACCGGTGTAACCGTTCGAGCCGCTGCGGCTGACCGGCAAGGGGCGGATCGGGACGACCGCACGCCCGCAGCCGCAGCCACCCCGGGGGCGAGTCCCGAGGCCCCCCCCACCCCCTCGGCGGCGAGCGTGCCGATCCCGCTGCCCGACCTGCCCGACGGCTTCCGCGTGCTTTTCGCCGGCAACATCGGCGCCGCCCAGGATTTCCCGACGATCCTCGCCGCCGCCGAGCGGCTACGCGAGCGCCGCGACATCCCGTGGCTGATCGCGGGCGACGGTCGCATGCGCCCCTGGGTGGAGGCCGAGATCGAGCGCCGCGGCCTCGGGGGCACCGTGCGCCTGCTGGGTGCGCTGCCGATGGCCGCGATGCCGACGCTGTTCGCGCGCGTGGACACGCTGCTGGTCACCCTGCGCGATGAACCCATCTTCGCGCTCACGATTCCCGGAAAGATCCAGTCCTACCTCGCCTGCGGCCGCCCGGTCATCGCCGCGCTGGCTGGCGAAGGCGCGCGGGTCGTCACCGAGGCACAGGCCGGAGTTGCCTGCCCGCCGGAGTCCCCGACTGCGCTGGCGACCGCAGTGCGCGAGGTGGCCGACCTGCCGGCCGAGCAGCGGCGGGCGATGGGCAGGCGCGCCCATGCCTGCTACCTTGAGCAGTTTGATCGGGAACGGGCGTTCACGCGGCTGGAGCAGTGGGTTCGGGAATTGCACGAACCCGCCTGAGCGCGAATAATCCGCGGTCGTGCCTAGGGCGCGCCCGCCACGCGAGTCCGCGATGATCGACCCGGACACCTCGCGAGCGTTCGGGCCAACGTCTCTCGCAGGCGGTCCGCCAACGGCCGTCCCCCCGGGGCGGTACGCCCAACCGGTCTTCCCGGGCCTTGCCGAAACGCGCCGCCAGGCACCCGCCACACAGGAGTCGACTCGCATGGCGAGAACCCCGCTCACCGCCACCGTCGCCAAGGCACTCCGCGGCAAGACCGTGCTCATCACCGGCGGCACCGGCTCCTTCGGCCGCGCGGTGCTCGAACGCCTGCGCACGATGGATCTCGCGCAGATCCGCATCTTCAGCCGCGACGAGCTCAAGCAGGAACTGATGCGGGTCGAACTGGCCGATCCGAAGGTGCAGTTCATCATCGGCGACGTGCGCAGCCGCGAGAGCGTGGATGCCGCGATGCGCGGGGTGGACTATGTGTTCCACGCCGCCGCCCTCAAGCAGGTACCCTCCTGCGAGTTCTTCCCGATGCAGGCGGTCTACACCAACATCATCGGCAGCCACAACGTGGTCGAGTCGGCGATCGCGCACGGCGTCGACCGCGTGATCTGCCTGTCCACCGACAAGGCGGTGCAGCCGGTGAACGCGATGGGCATGACCAAGGCGCTCATGGAAAAGGTGGCGCTGTCG
>JBIPNU010000196.1:0-5359 GCA_044370615.1 Burkholderiales bacterium | reverse complement strand
TGGTGGCGAGGCGGATCACGCGATCGCCGGGTCGCGCGCTCGAGGGCTGGGGCTGGGCCTGTGCAAGCCACGGCGCGACGAGCATCGCGACCGCCGACACCAGCCACGCGGCCCGGCGCCCCGCGCGCGAGGGGTTCGCCCGGCGCGTGACCCGCGCGCAGGTCGTGCATCGATCCACGGCACGGCCGGTGGCTGGCCGAGGAACACTCGGGGAGGGTTCGGAAGCGGTCATGGCGGCGTGCTCGTTCAAGGGCTGGTCGTGGTCCTGCGACCCTCGGCGTGGCGAAGGGCGCGAAATGCGAGCGCCCGCGGGTCGATCGATCGGTACGTCGGAGATCGACAGTGCGCGGCGCGGCCGTACACTAGCCACTGATCCCTCGCCGCTCAATATGAAACGCGCTGCATGAACCCCGATCCCGACCCCGATCCCGATTCCTCCCAGGGCGCGCTGCGCCCGCGGGTACGGGTGGCCGTCTCGCTCGAGCGCGGAGCCGGCGCGGGCATTCCGGCCACTGCGCTCGAACTGCTGAGGCGCCTGGACAGCGCGCGCTCGCTGCGCGAGGCCGCCGCGGGCATGGGCCTGTCCTATCGCCACGCCTGGGGCCTGCTGCATGCCGCCGAAGCCGAACTGGGGCGGCCACTCGCGCGATCCGAGCGCGGCCGCGGCACGGTGCTCACCCCCTATGGCGCACTGGTGGTCGCCGCGATCGCGGAGATCGACGAGCGCCTGGAGGGCCCGCTGGCCGAGGCCAGCCAGGCGCTGGCCGCCGCGCTCGCACTCGCGCACGCCGCCGCCCGGCGCGCTCGCTGACCCGCCCGCCGGGCGGCGGTCCCGCACGGTCACGCACCACGGGGGCGGGCGCAGCGGATCGCGCCGATATAATGGCCCCGGCTCGCGCACCGCGCGGCAGTTCCGCCTCCCCCTGCGACGACCATGGCGCTCATCGACACGCTGTCCCGGCCCCTGCGCGACCTTCGCATCTCGGTCACCGACCGCTGCAACTTCCGCTGCACCTATTGCATGCCGAAGGAGGTGTTCGGAAAGGACTTCCAGTTCCTCGAACGCGAGGCGCTGCTGAGCTTCGGCGAGATCCATCGCCTGGTGCGACTGTTTCGCGACGAGGGGGTGGAAAAGGTGCGCATCACCGGCGGCGAGCCGCTGGTGCGGCGCAAGCTCGAACGGTTGATCGAGATGCTGGCCTGGCATGGCGACCTCGACCTGACGCTCACCACCAACGGCTCGCTGCTCGCCCAGAAGGCCCGGGTGCTGCGCGATGCAGGACTGCGCCGGATCACGGTCAGCCTCGATTCGCTGGACGACGCGACGTTTCGCGCGATGAACGACGTCGACTTCCCGGTCGCTCGCGTGCTCGAGGGCATCGAGGCCGCCGACCGCGCCGGGCTCTCGCCGATCAAGATCAATGCGGTCATCAAGCGCGGCGTGAACGACCGGCACGCGGTCGCGCTGGCACGGCACTTCAAGGGCAGCGGCCACATCGTGCGCTTCATCGAGTTCATGGACGTGGGCGCGACCAACGGCTGGCAGATGCAGCACGTGGTCCCGTCGGCCGAGCTGGCGGCGGCCATCGACCGCGAGCTGCCAATCGAGCCGATCGATCGCAACTACCCCGGCGAAGTCGCCGAGCGCTGGCGCTACCGCGACGGGGCCGGCGAGATCGGGTTCATCTCGTCGGTCACCCGGGCCTTCTGCCGCCACTGCACCCGTGCCCGGCTGTCGGCCGAAGGCGCGCTCTACACCTGCCTGTTCGCGACCGCGGGCACCGATCTGCGCGCACTGCTGCGCGGCGGGGCAGACGATGACGCGGTGCGCTCGCGGATCCGCCAGGTGTGGTCGGCACGCGAGGATCGCTATTCCGAGATCCGCACCGCGCAGACCGCCGCGATGCGCAAGATCGAAATGTCCTACATCGGCGGCTGACCGCCGGCGATCGGGCGCGCGCCGGCCCACCGGCCTCGCGCGTGCTGCAGCCCGCGGCGTCCGGCCGCCCCCCGCCACGAGACCCTCCATGACCGACCCCGCTGCCGCCGATTCCATCCGCGCCGCCTCCTGCGCCGACGACTACGATCCGAACTCGATGTCGGTGGAGCGCGCGCGCGAGTTCATCGCCCGCTTCCTCGTTCCCATCGGCCAGACCCAGCGGCTCACGATCCGCGCGGCCCTCGGCCATGTGCTCGCCGAGGACGTGATCTCCCCGTTCGACGTGCCCCTGGCCGACAACTCGGCGATGGACGGCTACGCGCTGCGCCATGCCGAAGTCGACGGGCGGGACGCGACCGAGCTTCGTGTGGTGGGGACGGCCTTCGCCGGTCGCGGCCACAACGGTCCGGTCGGCGCCGGCGAGTGCATCCGCATCATGACCGGTGGGGTCGTCCCGCAGGGCCTGGATGCCGTGGTGCCGATCGAGCACACCCGGCTCGCCGACCCGGCCGATCGCGACCGCGTGGTCTTTGGCGCCGGTATCCGGCGCGCGCAGAACGTCCGCTACGCGGGCGAGGATATCCGGCGCGGCGCGGCAGTGATGCGTCGCGGCCAGTGGCTGCGCCCGGCCGAGATCGGACTGCTCGCCTCGCTGGGCATCGGCGAGGTCACCGTCTTCCGCCGCCTGCGCGTCGCGTTCTTCTCCACCGGCGACGAGCTCGTGTCGATCGGCGAGCCGCTGGGCGAGGGCCAGGTCTACGACAGCAACCGCTACACGATCCACGGCATGCTGACCCGCCTCGGGGTGGAGCTGATCGACATGGGCGTGGTCCGTGACGATCCGGCCCGGCTCGAGGCGCGCTTCGCCGAGGCTGCGGCCTGCGCCGACGTGGTCATCACCAGCGGCGGTGTCTCGGTGGGCGAGGCCGACTTCATCAAGCAGATGCTCGACCGCATGGGCGAGGTCGTGTTCTGGAAGATCGCGATGAAGCCCGGCCGGCCGCTCGCCTACGGGCGCATCGGCGGCGCGCACTTCTTCGGCCTGCCCGGCAACCCGGTGTCGGTGATGGTCACGTTCTACCAGTTCGTGCGCGAGCCGCTGCTGCGCCTGATGGGTCGCGACCCGCTGCCGCTGCTGCCGACCTTCCCGGCCGTGTGCACCGCGCCGCTGCGCAAGGCGCCCGGCCGCACCGAGTTCCAGCGTGGCATCCTCGCCCCGGCCTCCGGCGGCGGCTGGTCGGTACGTCCGACCGGCGAGCAGGGCTCCGGCATCCTGTCCTCGATGTCGCAGGCAAACTGCTTCATCCTCCTGCCCGAGGCCCAGGGTAATGTCGCGGCCGGAAGCACGGTCGAGGTGCAGATGTTCGAGGGACTGGTCTGAACCGGCCGGCTGCCGATCGCCTCGCCGCCGTGCCGCCCCGCCCATGACACCCACCGACGCCGGCGCCCGGCCCGCGCTGTCCGACGCGCGCCGGGAACCCACCTTCGAAGTCGCGGCCATCGACGAGACCGGCGCGCGCCTGTGCGTGCCGATCGCCGGAGAGCATCCGCTCACGGTGTACGTCGATCGGCGCGAGGTGGTGACCCTGATGACGCTGGGGCAGGCGCCGGAGGCCCTCGCCCTGGGCTTCCTGCGAAACCAGCGACTGCTGCGCTCGCTCGATCAGGTCGAGTCGATCCAGGTCGACTGGAGCGTGGATGCGGCCGCGGTGGTCACCCGCGCCGGCGGCGGGCTGGATGCCGCAGGCGAGGCGAGCGTCGAGGCCCCGCGTACGGTGACCACCGGCTGCGGCCAGGGGTCGGTGTTCGGCGACCTGATGGCCGAGGTCGATGCGATCCGGCTGCCGCCCGAGGCCCGGCTGACGCGCGCCGGCCTGCAGGCGCTGCTCGAGGCGGTGCGTCGGCGCGAGACGGTCTACAAGCAGGCCGGTGCCGTGCACGGGTGCGCGCTGGCGCGCTGCACACCGGAGGCGGCCGACATCCTTCATTACGTGGAAGACGTCGGCCGGCACAACGCCGTGGATGCGATCGCCGGCCTGATGTGGCTGCACGGGCAGACCGGTGGCGACAAGGTCTTCTACACCACCGGCCGCCTCACCTCGGAGATGGTGATCAAGTGCGCGCAGATGGGCATCCCGATCCTCGTCTCGCGTTCGGGGCTCACCCGCATGGGCTACGAGATCGCGCGACAGGTCGGCCTGACGCTCATCGGGCGAGCCACGCATACCCGGTTCCTGCTGTTCGGCGGCGAGCAGCGCTTCGTCGGATGAATCCGGTACCCGCCCACGCGCCTCCCGCGGTGACCGGCCTCATCCTGGCCGGTGGTCTGGGCCGGCGCATGGGCGGCGTCGACAAGGGGCTGCAGGCGCTCGACGCACGCCCGATGGTCGCGCACGTCATCGAGCGGCTGGCCCCGCAGGTCGCCGAGCTGCTGATCAACGCCAACCGCCATCCCGCGCAGTACGCAGCCTTCGGCTACCGGGTGGTACCCGATGCCATCGAAGGCCACGCCGGTCCGCTCGCCGGGCTCGAGCGAGGCCTCGCCGAGGCGAGCCACCCGCTGGTGGTCACCGCGCCGTGCGACTCGCCGTTCCTGCCGCTCGATCTGGTCGCGCGGCTGCGCGGTGCACTGATCGACCGCGCCGCGGATCTCGCCGTGGCGGTTGCCCGAGGACGCCAGCAGCCGGTGTTCTGCCTCTGCGACCGCCGCCTGCATGCCGGACTGCGCGCCTACCTCGCCGGGGGCGGACGCAAGATCGACCGCTGGTACGCCGGGCTTCGCGTCGCCGAGGTCGACTTCGACGACCAGCCCGAGGCCTTCGACAACATCAACACGCCCGACGAACTGTCGGACGCGCACCGGCACCGGGACCCGGGCGGATCCTGACCCGGAAGTCCGCGAGCATCCCGCCCTGCCGCGCCGCCACGCACCGGCACCGGGACCCGGGCGGATCCAGCCCCCCGGGGGCCGCGCGAACACGCGCGCTCGTCGCCACCGAAGTCCGGTCGGTCCCGCCGCGGGCCGTGCCGCGCGCGCAGGCCGCATCGCGCCACCCGGCTCGACGCGAGCCCGCGGCGCGCGGCAGGCGCCGCACGCAGGGCCTTGCGGCCTCCGACCGCCCCGCGCGGCCCTCCCGGGAGACGGCAGCGCGCGATCAGCGCGCCGCGACCGAGCCGGGATCCTGGCGATAGAAGGCCGCGAGTTCCGCGTAGACCGCGGGGAACGCCGCGCGCAAGACCCCCGGCTGCTCGAAGAACGCCTCGCTCGCGCAGGCGAAGAACTCGGCCGCATCCTCCGCGGCATACGGGTCGAGCGGCAGCGCGGCCCACGCGGCGCGTGCGGCCGGAGAATCGGACGCGCCCCAGCGCGCCTCCACCGCCTCGACCGCCTGCAGCAGCGCCTCGCGCCCGGCCTCGAAC
>JBIPNU010000512.1:0-2721 GCA_044370615.1 Burkholderiales bacterium | reverse complement strand
CGCGTGCAACGGCGGCATGCCATCCGCCTCGCCATCGAGCATGTCGAGCTTGTGCGCGAACTCGTGCAGCACGACGTTGCAGGCGAGTCCGTCGCCGTCGTGGTCGACATCCGCCCACGACAGCACCACCGGGCCGCCCGCCCAGGCCTCGCCGCTGCGCACCTCGACCGCCTCGTGCTCGACGCCATCGTCATCGACGTAGCGATGCTCGACCACGAACTCGTCCGGGTAGACGATCACCTCGACCCACGGGTCGTAGGCCGCGAGGCCGAGTTCGAGTACCGGCACGCACGCCTGCAGCGCGATCTCCAGCCGCATCGGCGCAGTGAGCCTGAGTCCGCCCGCGGCCGTGATCTGCTTGCGATCGAGGAAGCCGGCGACCAGCGCGCGCAACCGCTCGCGCGCGGCCTCGTCGAGATGGGCCACCAGACGGCATGAGGCGAGCGCGAAGTCCCAGTCCGGCTGCGCGATCCGCGCCGGCGGCGGCACCGCCGCGCGCCGCCACGGCCAGATCGGTGACACGGTCAGCCGCCCCGGCGAGGCGCGAGCCGCAACTCGAGTTCGCCGAACAGCGCCCTCTGCCAGTCGACGGCTACGGCAAAGCTCAGCACCGGCTGCGAACGGATCTCCACCCGGATCGCGCCATCGGACTCGCGGCTGATGCGCACGCTCACCCGCTCGCCAGCGCTCAGGCCGGAGGCACCGGCGCGCAGGTCGAGCTCACCCGTCTCGCGCGACTGGCGACTCACCACCAGCTTGCGTTCGGTGGCGGCGGCCAGCAGGGCCTCCCAGACCGCATCCCAGCTGCGCAGGTACCGCCGCGAGGCCGCCCGCTCGGCCGCCTCCGCCGCCTCGCGCTGGCGCGCCTCGCGCGCAGGATCGGGCGCCGCGCATCCGGCGACCTGCGTCGCCGCGACGGCCGCGAGCAGGCTCGCGCCGAGCGCAGGGGCGCGAACGCGGTTCACGAACCGGCTCCCGGGGCCGGGCCTCCCTCGGCGGGCGGGGGCAGCGGCACGGTGCCGGGCCCGTGGTCGAAGTCGACCTGCTCGATGTCGCGGAATCGGCTGGTGATCTTCTGGCTGCTCACGTGAACCTGCTGGATGTCGTCGTTGGCCTGGCGGATATGGTTGGCCAGCGCCTGCATGCGCGAGTCGAACCGCTCGAAGTCGCGCGCGAGCTTGGACAGCGCATCCTTGATCACGTGCACCTGCCGCCGGGTCTCGTGGTCCTTGATGACCGCCCGCGCGGTGTTGAGGATCGCCATCATCGTCGTGGGCGAGGTGATCCACACATGGCGTCGCTGCGCGTGTTCGACCAGTTCCGGGTGGTGCGCGTGGATCTCGGCAAACACCGCCTCGGCTGGCACGAACATCACCGCACCGTCGCTGGTCTCGCCCGGAACGATGTACTTCTCCGCGATGTCGTCGATGTGCTTGCGCACGTCGGCCTTGAAGCGGCGCAGCGCGCCCTGCCGGTCGCCCTCCGCCGCCCCGTCCGCATAGGCCGCCCGGTAGTTCTCGAGCGGGAACTTCGAGTCCACCGCCACGCGACCGGTGGGGTCGGGCAGCTGCAGCAGGCAGTCGACCCGCAGGCGGTTGCCCAGCGTCGCCTGCATCTCGTAGGCTCCGGGCGGCAGCGCGTTGCGAACGATCGCCTCGAGCTGGACCTCGCCGAAGGCGCCGCGGGCACGCTTGTCGCCCAGCAGTTCCTGCAGCCCGACCACGTTGCTCGTGAGCCCGTCGATCTTGCGCTGCGCCTCGTCGATGGTGGCGAGCCGCGCCATCACGCTCGCGAAGGTCTCGTTGGTCCGCTTGAACCCCTCCTCCAGGCGCTCGCCGACCTTGCCGCCGATCTCCGCCAGTCGCCCGTCCACCGACTGGGCAAGTGCGCCCACCGTGCCCACCAGTTGCTCGGACAGCGTGCGCAGGTGGACCTGAGCCATCTCGGTCTGCATGCGCCCCTGCTCGGCCATCTCGGCCAGCCGGGTCTCGACCGACTTCGACAGCGCCGCCACCGTGCCCACCAGCTGCTCGGAGAGCAGGCGGACCTGCGCCTGCGCGGACTCGGACTGCATGCGCCCCTGCTCGGCCAGCGTCTCGTGCAGACGGCTGACGACCTCGGTGCGCATCGCGTCCTGACGCGCCTGCATCGCGCTACCCAGCTCGGACAGCCGCTGGGCCAGGATGTCCCGGTTCGCGCCGAGTTCACGGCCCTGGGCGAGCTGCAGGATCTGGATGGACTCGCGGGTCTGCTGCAGCTCCTGCGACACCATCGAGCGCACGCTTTCGGAGGACAGCAGCTGGCTCGAGGACATCCGCTCGCCGGTGGCCGCCAGCGCCGAGTGCAGGTCGCCCAGCATCGCGCGGTGCTTCTCCTCGAGCAGCGCGGCGATACGCTCGGGCGTCTGCTGCAGCGCCTGCTGGCTGTCGCGCAGCCGCAGGCCGAGCCACGCGACTGCCACCAGCGCAAAGAGCGCGAGCAGCGCGAGCAGGATCGGGATCAGCGAAGGCGGAGGGGCGGCGTCCATGCGCCCCGAGTATAGGGCGGCTGCGGGATCGGCGAGCGGCGGCCGGCCACCGGCTCGCGCAGCGAGCGCAATCGTCCGATCGCTGCCCGGCGAACCACGACCGGCGCACGACGGTCGGCACACCCGGGGCCCGCACGCCCGCGCACTCAGGCCCGGCGCAAGGTCACCAGCGGCGGCACCCGCGCGCTGGACCG
>JBIPNU010000308.1:0-4108 GCA_044370615.1 Burkholderiales bacterium | reverse complement strand
TGCTGACGCTGAACTTCAAGGGTCTGGAGGAGCGATTGCTGCAGGACTTCAATCAGCTCAGGCAGCTTCAGGACGCAATCGACCGGACGCTGATTCAGCTGGAAGGAGAACTCCGGACCCGAGGGCGGCTGGCATGAAGCGCCTTCCATGAAACAGAAGATGAGCCCATGCGTGGATGTCTGTGACTTCTCGGGACCGAAGGGATGGTGTCTGGGTTGTGGACGGACCCGCGAAGAGTGCCGTGACTGGAAGGCGATGAAGCCATATGCGAGGAGCGTCATACGGAAAGAGCTGCCGATCAGACTGAGCAGAATCGGAACCTTGCGTTCCGATTCCTGATGGCGCACGGCGACGTGTCCTCGTGCCAGAGCAGACACGGATGCCGGCAGTCGGCGTCAGAAGGCCATCTGGTAGGACAGTTCGAAGGTTCGGGGCTCCCCGAGGATGACCTGATTCTGGCTCGCGCCAGTCCAGGTAGCCCAGAGGCGATCCCCGATGTTGCGCACGCGCACGGCGAGCGTTCCGGTTCCGACTCGCCATCCTGCAAACGCGTCGAACAGGGTCGCTTCGTTGACCCGGGTCGTATTCGCGTTGTTGGTGTAGAAGGCCCCGATGTGTCGCACGCCAGTGCCGACCTCGACCGGCATCCCGGCAAACCGATAGGTCACGCGTGCGTTGGCCACGCGATCCGGAACGTTGGGCGGGGTATTACCGGCCCGATTGGCATTTCCGGCCTCGATCAGCGTGTCGAAGCGTGCATCGACCAGCGCCACGCTTCCGGAGATCGTCAGCTGGCGAGTAGCCCGGACGGCAGCGGCAAGCTCCGCACCGCGCGAGGACTGCTTGCCCACGTTGGTCGTGACCGTAGGATTGGCCGGGTCGCGAGTAGTGACGTTCGTTTGTTCGATCTCGTACAGCGCCAGCGTCCATTCCGCACGGTCATCCCAGACGCTCTGCTTCAGCCCGACCTCCAGTGAAGTGCCGCGCGTCAGCGGGAACAGCGAGTTGGCCCGCGAAATGAGCAGGATCGTGGCTACTGGCGCGACGGCGTTACTGTACTGCCCGTAGAGCTGCGTCTTGGGCGTTACGCTGTAGACGGTTCCGAGCCGCCAGGACGTCGGGGAGTAGGTTTGCGAGAACGCCTGAGGGGCGACACCCGGGGCGAGGTCGACCACGGTGCGATCGACGGTGATGCGTTCGTGACGGACCCCGGCGAGCGCGATCCACGTCGGGCTCAGGTTGATCGCGTTCTCCGCGAACACCGAATAGACAGGAATCTTCGTCGTGAAGTCCGTCTGATTGCCAGCGCCCGAGAAGATCGCGGGATCGTTGGGATAGAAGCCCGGCGCCGGATCGAACACGCTGGTACGCATCGAGACCGGGTTTCCGTTGCTGAAGCGGCGCGGGTTGACGAAGTCGGTATGGCTGACCTCGGCACCGCCGACGAACCGGTTACGCAAGCCGAACAGCTCACCGCGGTGGGTGAGGTCGAGTCGGTTGCCAACCAGCGTATGGTCATGGTCGATCTGTACCAGGGAGCGGTCCATCAGGTTCGCCCCGGGGTTGAAGGTGTAGACCTCCGCGTTCTTCCAGCGACGATCCGACTTGTAGTAGTAGAACTCGTTACGGAGAGTGAGGGCTTCGGTGGCGCGCCAGGTGAGCTTCGCCCGTCCGATCGCCGTGTCGCTGCGGAACACGTTGTCGACCACGTTGTAGTTGGTCCGCTCCAGCGTGCGGTCGAACACCCAGCCCCGCGAGTCATTCACCAGTCCGGTCGGGTTCCGGGCAATCGACCCCGGGATGATCGGCGTGCCCCAGTACCCCTGGAAGTCGTCCTTCGCGTAGTCGAAAGACAGATCGAGCCGAACTCCACCACCGAAATCGGTAGCGAGGCCGCTGGTGAAGTTGATCATCTCGCCGCGCGTCCGGTCGATGAAGCCTCCGGTGGCGTTCCGGCTGAAGTCGATACGAAACGCGCTCGACGTGCCAATCGGCCCTCCGATGCCCGCTGCGGTACGGAGCGTGTCGAAGCTCCCGTAACTGACAAGCGCCTCGGCGATGGCGGCATCCCGGGTCGGGCGACGAGGCACGAAGTTGATCGCCCCGACCAGCGCTCCCTCGCCATAGAGCACCGATGCCGGGCCGCGAAGGATCTCGACCCGCTCGAAGTTCCACGTGTCCATCGGCCGCGCAGTCATGTTGGCGCCCTGGATGCGGGTGCCGTCGAACAGGTAGCTGATGGCGTTGCCGGTGAAGCCGCGCATTGAGACCACGCCGGGTGCGCCTCCGGGAACACCGGTCGTTACACCTGCGGCCAGAGACATGGCCTCGGTGAGGGTGCGTGCGCCTGCGCGCCGGATCATCTCCTGGTCAAGAATCTCGACGCTTGCCGGGGTTTCGCGCGGGGTAAGCCCGATGCGGCTGCCGACCGCGCTAGGTTGGTCGAGTTCGATACGTTCGGTGGCAACCGACCCGCGGATCTCGATCTCGCTCAATGCACGTACCTGCGCGTGAGCGAGCGCTGGCAACGCCAGCGGCAGCAGCGCGACCCGGGAAGCACGGATGAGAAAGGCGGGAATCGGCATCTGCGGTGTATCCCTTTTTACTTGGCGCACTGGCATGAAGCCGGCGGGAACGCGTTACGAGGGTCGCAATGAGCGTACTGATACGGTAGGATCATCCCACTAATGCAACTTTGTTGCAACTGATGGCGCTGACAAAGGATGGGTTCATGAATGCGCATCTGCTCTCGGAGGCCCCGCCCACCCCTGGCTTCGGGTCCCGCATCCCTGCGCTTGCCTCCGGTGATTGGGCGCCATGAGTACGCCCCTGTCCTCGATCAAGCGCTGGACGATCCTGACGCACAGGTGGCTCGGCATAGCCTTCTGCCTCCTGTTCGCGATGTGGTTCGTCTCGGGTGTAGTGATGATCTACGTCCCCTACCCCCGGCTTACCGAGACGGAGCGGATGGGAGGCCTGGCCGCGCTCAAACCCGAGAGCGTCCGGATTTCGCTAGCCCAGGCATTGTCTGCAGCAGGCCTGGATTCGTTTCCGCGCGAAGCTCGGCTCGGGATGATGCTGGAGCGGCCTGTGTACCGCTTCCTCGACTGGGACGAGACCTGGAGGGTGGTCGACGCGGACACCGGCACATTGATCGCAGGCATCGACGCTGAAGCAGCGGCGCGCATCGCTGTCGCCTTCGCCGCGCGCTCGGGCTGGACCGCGCAACCCGCGGCGGTCACGCGAATCCGGAACGATCAGTGGACGGTTCCGCAGGGACTCGACCCGTATCGGCCACTGTACAAGGTGCCCCTGGCAGATAAGCAGGGCACAGTGCTCTATGTGTCAGAACGCACCGGTGAAGTCGTGCGTGACACGACGCGAAGCGAGCGCTTCTGGAACTGGCTGGGATCGGTGCCGCACTGGATCTATCCGACCATCCTGCGTGAGCATCCGCGGGAGTGGCGAGAGACGGTCATCTGGATCTCGGCTGGCGCGGTGGCGGCGGCGATCACCGGTGCGGTGCTTGGAATCTGGCGCATGCGCTGGCGACGCCGCGCCAACGGTGGCCTCGCCTCGCCTTACCGGGGCTGGATGGCTTGGCATCACTGGACGAGCCTCGCGTTTGCCCTGTTCATCCTGGCCTGGATCGTCAGCGGACTGCTGTCGATGAATCCGGGGCGAGTGTTCGCTTCCCCGGCGCCCCCGCGCGATGCCCTGGCTGCGTTCGCGGGAGTACGCGGGCTGGACGGGCTTGGCAGGTCTCCCGTCGACGCCCTCGTCACCGGTGGCCCATCCTCGGAGGTCGAGCGGTGCGACGGGGCAGCAGAGGCGCATGCACCGATTGCCGAGATCGACCTGAGGTTCGTCTCGGGCACGTTGTGGCTGATCGCGCATTCGTTCGCGGGGTCTACTCGCGCGATTCGAGCGGACCAGCCTTGCGCAGCGTTCCGTGCGATATCGACTCCCAGGCTGGTCGAAGCTGCGGCAGGCATGGTGCCAGGCTACCGGATCGTCGACTGGTCGATCCTGGAACACTACGACGCCTACTACTACTCGCGGCGGGGCAGGCGCGTCCTCCCGGTGTTGCGGGTTCGCTTCGATGACC
>JBIPNU010000460.1:0-2934 GCA_044370615.1 Burkholderiales bacterium | reverse complement strand
TCTACCCGGCGCCGGGGCGGGCCCTCGACCGGATGGATCGCTCGCGTCGTGCGTACCGCTGGTTGTTCCACGCTCCGCACAGCCTTGATTTCCCGGGCTTGTACGGTCTTCGACCGCTGTGGGACGTGGTCATCGTGTGCGCAAGCGTGGGCGGCCTCGTCGCCAGCATCACCGGGGTCGTCATCGGCTGGCGCAGGCTCCGGAGCCGGAACCGTGGAAGAGGGCGCACTGCGCGTGGGTCCGGATGACCCTGCAGACCCGGTTCGTCGGGGCTGATCCCGCGACCCCGGGAACGTCCCGGGAGAGAGCCGTGAGCACTGCCTGCGGGGATGTTTGCGCTCGAGCGGTTCGATGACCGCAGCCGATGCCCCTCGGTTTGCGCCCCTGCGGGGCGCGAATGCCCTAGACGCAATCCTCGCAACGACCGTAGAGCGTCAGTTCATGCCTGTCGACCGCGAAGCCTGGCGGTGCCAGCGAGGAAAGGTCGCCCGGGCAGCCGCTCACGTCGAAGACACGCTGGCAGTGCATGCACTGGAAGTGGTGGTGGTGCCGGCCGCCGCTGCGTTCGAACCGGGGACTCTCCCCGGGCAGTTCGACGGCGTCGAGTTGCCCCTCGGCGAGCATCGCCTTGAGGTTCCGGTACACGGTCGCGATCCCGAGGCCGGGCGTCGTTTTTCGTGCGGCCGCGAGGACTTCCCTTGGCAACAAGGGACGACCGGCACGAGAGATAGCATCGAGGATCGCCGCGCGCTGGCGCGTGTTTCGTTCCATCGTGCAGGTGAGTGGGCGTTCGTTGGCGTTCCCACTGTACCACTCTGCTATTGAGAATACGATATCATTACACCTCCGGCTCACCATGAGCCACCACGCAGGCTTGGCACAGTGAACACTTCGACCTCACAGTCCGTGTGCTGCCCGACCGTCGCGCACGCGTCCAGGTTCCTCGCGGATCCGGTCGACCGCGTGCGCACGCTCGAACCCGAGGTACCGGTGATGGACCTCGAGCGTGAATCCCTCCCGTGGATCCCGGAAGATCGCGATCGGTTCGCGCTCGCGCGACTCCGCACGAACACTGTCTTCATCCGCTTGCCGGTAGCCGGGGACGACACCGCGAGCGATGACCCAGAGGGCTCGTTTGCCGACGCCGCCCGGGCGGATGGCACAGGCCTGCTGCAGATATCCGCGATCGACGCCTTGCAGCCTGATGAGGCAGACGGCCCCGGGACGGACGCGGCGGAGCCGCAGGCATGCTGAGACTGCAGGCCGAGCAGTTGCGCGTGCTTCGCTCCGGAGCGGAAGTGCTGTCGGGCGTGAGCTTCGGCGTGGCGGGCGGTGAGATCTACGGTCTCCTGGGCGGCAACGGTGCGGGCAAGTCGACGACCCTGGCCGCCTTCCTGGGTTTCGTGCCTGTCGCCGGCGGCCGGATCGTCGTCGGTGGGCGTGACGTCGGAGCAGATCCGGCGGCAGCCCGCCGTGCGATGGCCTACCTGCCGGAAGCCACCTCGCTGTACGAGCATCTCGACGCCCGCGAGAACCTGAATTACTTCCTGCAACTGGCCGGCATGCGGTGCAGTGCGGGCGAAATTGACCAGGCGCTGGACCGCGTTTCGCTGGACACCCGGGCGAGACACCTCAGGTTACGCACCTATTCCAAGGGCATGCGCCAGAAGGTGGCCATTGCCCTGGCCATCCTTCGCGATACCGGCATCCTGCTGCTCGACGAGCCGACGTCCGGACTGGATCCCGCCGCGATAGACGAGTTCCACGCGCTGGTGCGCGGCCTTGCCGATGCTGGCAAGGCCATATTGATGGTGACGCACGATGTCTACGGAGCCTGCCAGGTGGCCGATCGCATCGGACTGCTGCGCGGCGGACAGCTGGTGGCGCAGTTCGAAACACCTCCCGGCGGCCGTATCGACACCGAAGCCGTGCATCGCGCCTTCTCGCCAAGGGCTGGCTCATGAAGCGGCTGTGGGCGATCGCTGCCAGCGAATTGCGCTACTGGCTGCGTTCGCGTCTGGCGCTGGGCGGCGCCCTGCTGATGGCAGGCCTGCTGGTCGCGACGACCTCGGTGACCACGCTGCGCATGCAGGGCGAGGCGGTCGCGCGCGTGGAGCACCAGGCCAAGGCGGAGGCGGCGTTCCTCGCCCAGCCCGCCCGCCATCCGCATCGCATGGTGCACTACGGCCACTACGTGTTTCGCACGCCAGCACCGCTGGCCGGATTCGACCCGGGGCTGGATCCGGTGACCGGGCAGTCGATCTTCCTCGAAGGCCATCGGCAGAACACGGCCATGTTCGCGCCCTCGGGTGCCAGCGCGGACCTCGGGGGCTTCAGCTGGCTCAGCCCCGCGATGGTCTACCAGCTGTTCGGCCCCCTGCTGGTGATCCTCCTGGGGCATGGCCTGATCGCCCGCGAACGCGAAGGCGGGACGCTGGCAGCCCTGCTTGCACAGGGAACGCCGGGCCGGCAACTGCTCGCAGGCAAGGCAGCGGCACTGCTGCTGGTCATCGTGTTGATGTCGATACCCCTGGCGGTGAGCGCGGCGCTGGCGGTGCGTGCCGGCGATCCGCCGTTGGCTGCGGCGGGGCTGGTGGCCGTCTACCTGCTCTACCTGTCGATCTGGGGCGCGCTGGCGTTGCTGGCCTCGGCGCTGTTCAGGCGTCGCACGGCCACCCTCGCGGCGCTCGCCACGCTGTGGGTCGTGCTGACGCTGGTGCTGCCCGCCGTTGCCGTCAGCTCGACCTCGAATGCTGTGCCCATGGCCAGCAAGCTCGAGACCGACCTCGTGATGCTGTCCGAACTGCACAAGCTGGGCGACGGCCATAACGCGAACGACCCGGCCTTCGCCCAGTTGCGCGCCGCGCTGCTGGCCGAGCACGGCGTGCAGCGAGTCGAAGACCTGCCAGTGAACCTGCGAGGCATCGTTGCGCA
>JBIPNU010000069.1:0-8136 GCA_044370615.1 Burkholderiales bacterium | reverse complement strand
CCCCAGTGCGTCGATCGCGGTCGGAAACACGTCGACGAGGCTCACGGGGGCGTCGACCGTGCGCGCGGCCGGGATGCCGGGCCCGGCGATCAGCATCGGGATGCCGGCCGACTCCTCGTACATCGTCGACTTGCCCCACAGCCCGCGGGCGCCGAGGTTGTCGCCATGGTCCGAGCTGTAGAGCACATGGGTGTCGCCCCACAGGCCCTGGGCCTCGACCTCGGCGAGGATCTGCCCGACGTTGTCGTCCATGAAGCTGGTCAGCCCCAGGTAGCCCTGCAGCGCCCGGCGCACCATGGCCGCATCGGTGAAACCCTCGTCGAAGCACATCGACCGCCGCTGGCGGTCGATGAACGGATGCCGGGGGCGTTCGTCGGCGGCGTAGCACTTCGGCCACGGCAGGTCGACGCCCTCGTAGAGGTCCCAGAACGCCTGCGGTGCGACGAGCGGGAAGTGCGGCGCCACGAAGCCGACGTAGAGGATCCAGGGCCGGTCGCGGTGGCGTGGGGCCTCTTCGCGCAGCCAGCGCAGCGTCGCCTGCACGATGTCGCGGTCGTAGCGGGTGTAGTCCGACTCGCCGGGGCCGGCCTCGGGGCCGAGGCGCATCGCGCCCACCCGGCGGGGCAACTCGTCGCGGATCAGGCCGAGCAGGTCGCCGACCCCGCCGACGATGTGCATCGGCAGTATTTCCTCGCTGAAGCCGTTGCGGCGCGGATCGGAATCCTGGTAGTGCAGCTTGCCGATCGACACCACCCGGTGTCCGGCGTCCATCGCCCGGTGTCCCCAGGTGGCCGGCTCGCCCCGGTAGGCGATCGCGTTGTCCCAGCAGCGGTGCTGGTGCACGTAGCGGCCGGTGGCGAGGCTCGCCCGGGCCGGCACGCAGATCGGGCAGTTGGTGTAGGCCGAGGTGAAGCGGGTGCCCCGGGCGGCGAGCCGGTCCAGGTTAGGCGTGCGTGCGACGGGATGGCCGGCAAAGCCGGCGACCTTCGGGTTGTGCTCGTCGGACAGGATCACGATCAGGTTGGTTGCGGGCACCGCGTGTCTCCTCCGTGGCCCGGCGCCAGGCGCCGTTCGCGCGACCGGGCCGGGCATCCGTGCATGTTCGCGGGGTCGCCAGTCCTCGGTTGCGGGCCGACCACGCGCGGTGCGTTCGCGTCACGAAGCGAACGCTCGAGCGAAGTATAGGCGCGCCCCGGCGCGCCTGCCGACCGTGCCGGCGCAGGCTGGCGGTACACTGCGCGCTGGCCCGAGTTCCCGGCAACGCGGGCCCTGCATGGAGGAAGGGACATGAGCGATCAGCACGGCGGGGACGAATCCGCCGCGACCGAGCTGGCGGGATTGCTGGCGGCACGTTTCCAGGATGGCGCGGGGCTCGACGCCTCGGTGGCGGTGCCCGCGCACCTCGCGATGGCCTCGCACTGCGCGCATCGCGCATGGACGGACCGGCCGTTGCCGCTCGAGACGCTGCGCACGCTCTGCGCGATCGCGCTGTCGGCGCCCACCAAGAGCGACATGCAGAGCCGGGACATCGTGATCGTCGACGAGCCGCAGCGCCGCGCCACGCTCGCCGCGCTGATCGGCCCCGACGCGTGGATCGCGCAGGCGCCGGGCCTGCTGGTGTTCTGCGGCAACCAGCGGCGCCAGCGACTGCTGCACGAGTGGCGCGGGCACGCATTCGCCAACGACCACCTCGACTGGTTCTTCAACGCCGCGGTGGACGCGGCGATCGCGATGCAGGCGTTCGTGGCCGCAGCCGAGGCGGCGGGGCTGGGCTGCTGTCCGCTCAGCACGGTACGCAACCGCGCGGCCGAGGTCAGCGACTTCCTCGAACTGCCCGCTCACGTGTTCCCGGTGGCTGCGATGGCGGTGGGCTGGCCCGCACGCGGCAACCGCATCACGCCCCGGCTGCCGCTGTCGACCACCGTCCACGTCGACCGGCATCGCGAGCAGGGCCTGCGCGAGGCCGTGGATGCGTACGATCGCTGGCGCGACGAACGCCAGCCCTACGTGCGCCAGCGCGCCGAGTCGCGGCTGGGGCGCGCGGCCTTCTACGGCTGGAGCGAGGACAAGGCCCGGCAGTATTCGGTGCCCGATCGGGCGGACTTCGGTGCCTTCGTCCGCGCGCGAGGCTTCCGGCTCGACTGACCGCGCGCACGCCTCCCCCGGGCGTCCGCCGTCCGGCGCCTGCGGGCGCGCGCGGCACGCTTCCCTCCCGCGCCGATGCGCGGCCACTCACCTGGAGATTGTCCCGATGGCAGGCAAACCGGATTCCATGCCCCCCGGCACCGGCATGAAGCGCGGGCTCACCGCCTACGGCGACGCGGGCTTCTCGCTGTTCCTGCGCAAGGCCTTCATCAAGGCGATGGGCTACTCGGACGATGCGCTCGACCGTCCGATCATCGGCATCACCGATACCTTCTCGGGCTACAACGCCTGCCATCGCAACGTGCCCGAGATCATCGAGGGCGTGAAGCGGGGGGTGCTGATGGCCGGTGGCCTGCCGGTGCAGTTCCCCGTGGTGTCGCTGCACGAGTCCTTCGCGCATCCGACCAGCATGTACCTGCGCAACCTGATGGCGATGGACACCGAGGAGATGGTGCGTGCGCAGCCGATGGATGCCGTGGTACTGATCGGCGGCTGCGACAAGACCGTGCCCGCGCTGCTGATGGGTGCCGCCAGCGCGAACGTGCCGGCGGTGCTGACGGTGACCGGCCCGATGATCACCGGCGACCACAAGGGCGAGCGGCTCGGCGCCTGCACCGACTGCCGGCGCTTCTGGGGGCGGTACCGCGGTGGCGAGATCGACGATCGCGAGATCGGCGAGATCGAGGAGAAGCTGTGCCCCAGTGCCGGCACCTGCATGGTGATGGGCACGGCCAGCACGATGGCCTGCTGCGCGGAGGCGATGGGCATGATGCTGCCCGGCGGGGCGGCGATTCCCGCGGTGATGGCCGACCGCATCCGTCACGCCGAGGCCACCGGTGCGCGCGCGGTCGCGCTGGCGGCCGAGGGGCTGACCCCGGATCGCGTGATGACGCCGGCGGCGCTTGAGAACGCGCTGACCATGCTGCTGGCCATCGGTGGGTCCACCAACGCGCTGATCCACCTCACCGCGATCGCCGCCCGCCTGGGCTACGAGGTCGATCTCGAGCGTTTCGATGCGATGGGTCGACGCACGCCGGTGCTGGTCGACCTCAAGCCCACCGGCAAGGGCTACATGGAGGACCTCTACCGCGCGGGCGGGGCGACCACCATCCTGCGGCAGTTGAAGCCGATGCTCGCGCTCGATGCGCTGACCGTCACCGGCCGCACGCTGGGCGAGAACCTGGACGCAGCCGCCCCCGACTGGGACCAGACGGTCGTGCGGCCGTTCGGCGATCCGGTGTCTGCCGGAGGCGCGATGGCGATCCTGCGCGGGAATCTCGCGCCGGGCGGGGCGGTGATCAAGCAGTGCGCAGCCTCGCAGTCCCTGCTGCAGCACGAGGGGCGCGCGGTGGTGTTCTCCTCGCTCGCCGACCTCGCCGAGCGTATCGACGACCCCGATCTCGACGTCGCGGCCGAGGATATCCTGGTGCTACAGAACGCGGGACTGCGCGGCGTGCCCGGGATGCCCGAGTCGGGCTACCTGCCGATCCCGAAGAAGCTCGCGCTCAAGGGCGTGCGCGACATGGTGCGCATCTCCGACGCACGCATGAGCGGCACCGCCTTCGGCACCGTGGTGCTGCACGTCTCCCCGGAGTCGGCGATCGGGGGGCCCCTTGCGCTGGTGCGCACCGGCGATCGCATCCGCCTCGACACGGCGGGTCGGCGACTGGACCTGCTGGTGAGCGACGAGGAACTCGCCGCACGTCGCGCCGCCTGGCAGCCGCCGCCGCCACGACCCGAGGACCAGCGGGGCTATCGCCGGCTCTACGTGGAGCAGGTCGAGCAGGCCGAGCACGGCGGCGACTTCGCGTTCATGCGACCGCCGGTGCGTGGCAGGATCCCTCGGGCCTGAAGGTGCGCAGGCGCGAGTCCCCGAGGGTGAGTCCCGCGGCCGGGGCGGCGGCGAGCGGCGCTCGTGCGATGTCCGGGCCCGCGGACCGGGCGATCCGGTCGTCCTCCGAGTCGCTCTTCGCCCGGCGACCGTCCAGCCGCTGCGTCCCCGCGGCGCCCGCCGTCTTTTCGAACCCCACCGCGATCCCGCACGCCTCGCCCTCCCCGAGCGGGTGGGCGGGCGCGATCGCCCGATGACTTCCGACGAGGATCCCTGATCATGGCCACCCTGCGCGCGCTCACCACCAACAGCCTCTGCGGCGCCGCCACCGAGCTCTACGCCGCCTTCGAACGGGCGACCGGCCACACGGTACGGGCACGCTACGACCCGGCCAAGGCGATCCTGCGCGACATCGCTGCCGGCGAGCGCGCGGAGGTGGTGCTCCTGGGCAGCGGGTCGATCGACGAACTGCTCGCCCAGGGTCTGCTCGAGCCCTCGAGCGTGCGACCGATCGCCCGGTCGGGCGTCGGCATCGGGGTGCGCGCGGGCAACGAGCCGCCCGATGTCTCGACGCCCGAGGCCTTCATCGCCGCGTTGCGCGCGGTGCCCACCATCGCGCACACCACCGAAGGGGCGAGCGGGATGTACTTCGGGGAACTGTTGCGCACCCTCGGCCTCGCCGACGAACTGCGGGCGAAGATCCGCACGCGGCCCGGCGGACTGGTGGGCGAGGTACTGGTGGCGGGCGAGGCCTTCCTCGGGATCCAGCAGGTGTCCGAGCTGATGGCGGTGCCCGGAGTGGTTCTCGCCGGGACGCTGCCTGCGCCGTGGCAGCGGATGTTCGGCAACAGCGGAGGCCTGTTCCGCGAGGCGGCGGACGATGCCGCCGCCCGGGCCCTGCTCGACTGGATGGTGTCGCCGGAGGCCGCCGAGGTCTACCGGCGCCGCGGGCTGGAACCGAGCACCCGCTGAGCGGGTGGCCGCGCGGGGCGATCAACCCGCGCAGCGCCCCGGATGTCGCCGGATCACGGCCGATCGCGGCCGGCCTGCCCCGCCCGTGCCCGAGGACATGGGCTCGCGGACGCGGCCCGGGGTTCGCTGCGACGACCGCAAGCCGTTCGGTCGCCTCCGTGCGCTTGCCGCATGCGCGGCGAGCGCACGGCCTGTCGCGGCGTGCAGCGGTCCTCAGAGCAGCCCGGAGAGGCCGCCGTCGACGTTCACGCAGGTGCCGGTGATGTAGTTTGCCGGCTCCGAACACAGGAAGACGATCGCATTGGCGAGGTCCTCCGGTTCGCCGAGCCTGCGCAGCGGAACGTTCTTCGCGGTCCGCTCGTAGTGTTCGGCCACCGAAAGGCCCTTGCGCGCCGCCGAGCGTTCCTGCTGCGGCGTCTTGATCTTGCCGACGCAGGCCACGTTGACGCGGATGCCCGCGGGCCCCAGTTCCTTGGAGAGCGCCTTGGCGAGGCTCGCGCCGGCCTGGCGGCTCACCACGGTGGGCATCTGGTTGGCCTCGGGCGCGGCGGCGGCCGACATCGTGAGGTTGATGATCACGCCGGACTTCTGCGCGCGCATGTGCGGCAGCACCAGCCGGATCATGCGCAGCGGCGTGAACACCTTGACCTCGACGTCCTCGCGCCAGCGGCCCATGTCGATGTCGTCGAAGGGCATCTGCGCGGAGCCACCGGCGTTGTTGACGAGGATGTCGATGCGGCCGAAGCGCTGGTGGGTCTGCTCGACGAACCGGGCCATCGAGGCGTCATCGTTGGCGTCGCCCTGGAAGGCGAAGACGGTCGCCCCGGCCGCGGCGAGTTCACGCTCGACGGCCGCGAGTGGTTCGGCGCGCCGCGCGCACAGCGCGACGGTCGCCCCTTCGGCCGCGAAACGCAGCGCGGTCGCGCGCCCGATGCCTTCGCTGCCGCCAGTGACCAGTGCGACCTTGCCCTTGAGTCCGAGATCCATCGTGAGTCCCCTGCGGATGTCATGCGTCGATGCCCGCAGTGTACCGTGGGCGGCCACCCGGTCGGGCGCGGGGCGGTCAGTTCAGACCGGCGATCTTCACCAGCGGCGCGCCGACCTCGCGCAGTGCGCTCTCGGGGGTCTCGGGCATCATTGCGCGGCCCCGGGCGAGTTCCGGGCGACCCCGGGTCTCGATGTAGCCCCCGACCCACCGGGCGCGTTCGACCACGGTGTGGCCGAAGCGACGTCGCAGGATGTCGTAGCGGGCGAGCGCCGCGGGCACGTCGCCGCCAGTGGCCTCGAGTTCGTCGGCGAGGCACTGCGCGTCGAGCGCCGCCTTCGTGACGCCCGCGCCGATGTGCGGGCGGGCCACGAAGGCCGCGTCGCCCAGCAGCGCCACCCGCCCGGTGCCCATGCACGAGGACTCGAGGTCGTTGATCGCCTGGAAGAACGGCTGCACCGTGAGTTCGACCACCTGGGCGATGTTCGGGGCCAGCAGGTCGCGCGCGGTCTGGCGGATGCCGCGGGTGACTTCGGGGCGGATCAGCGGGGGCGCGATCGAGGTCCCGTGGCAATGGCCGGTCGAATCGGTGCACAGTTCGCGCAGCGTGGTTGCCTCGTCGGTCGGCCGGTACCAGACGAAGTTGTAGCCGCGGTGGCCGGGACGCACGTCGTCGTCTCGACCGGGTACCGGGTAGCACAGCATCATCTCGCCCGGGGGCAGGCCGAACACGTAGTTGGCCATCATCGCCTCGTGCAGGTCGGGCGGCATCGCCGACTCCTCGAGCACCCCGCGCCAGGCGATGTAGCCCGCGTAGCGGGGTACCGAGTCGGGGCGCCACAGCGAGCGCACGGTCGAGCGGATGCCATCGGCGCCCACCAGCAGGTCGGCCTCGCGTGCGCTGCCATCGGAGAAGCGGGCGAGCACCGAGCCGCCACGATCCTCGACGGTCTCGAGCGCGATGCCGGGGTAGTAGCAGGCATCGGGGAGTTGCGCGCGCAGCAGCCGGTAGATGCGCGCCCAGGCGCTCATCGTCTGCGGCTGGTGCGTCTCGAGCACGAGCGACCCGTCGCGGGCGAGGCACAGCCGGCGCTCGACCGACACGCCGATCGACTCGTCGACGGTGATGCCCAGGCGGCGCATCACCTGGAACAGCTCGGGGTGCGTGCCGATGCCCGCGCCCCGGGTGGCGAGATCGTCGGCCACTCGCTCGTAGACGTGCACGTCCCATCCGTGCGCACGCAGCAGGTTCGCTGCAAACAGCCCGCCCAGCGAGCCTCCGATCACCATCACGCTGCCACGACTCATTGCATCCTCTCCCTGCCGGGCTGCGTGTCGCAGCCGCCTGTCGCGCGGACGTCGCCGCGCATCGATCCCGGCCGCACGGTCGCCAGCGGACCGGATGGCCGCCACGCCGTGGCCGGTCGCCAGCATGCGAGCGTGCGCGGGAGTGTGCGCGTGCACGCCGACATCGGGGCCAGACCCGCGACGATCGTGGCCCGATACGGCTGCCTCCGCAAGGCCGATGCACCGATCGCGAACCGGTTGAAGGGCGAGTGCCGGATCACGGCCGCCCGATGCGGACCGATGGGCCCGCGCGCGGTGCGGACCGATGTCGGAGGAACATCCGCGCGCATCCGGTCCGACCGGACATCAGGGGCGGGCCGCCGCGATCGTCTCGCCGCTGCGCAGCGCTGCGAACACGGCCTCGGCGCCCGCAACCGTTCCCAGCAGTTCGCAGGGGGGCACCGGCCACGCGCCGGACCCTTCCGCGCGACGGTCCACGGCCGCGGCGAAGGCCTCGAGCTGGAGGCGCAGTGCATCGACGCGATCGAAGACCTGGCGCCGGGGCGGCTGTCCGCTGGCGCGAACGACCAGTTCGTTGTCGCCGATCGCCTCCGCGGATCCGTGGGTCCCGAACACATGCACCCGCCAGAACAAGGGCGTGGGGCGCACTCCGCACAGCACGCCGGTGCAGCCCCTGGCGAACTCGACCGTGGCGGTGAGCGCATCGGGCGACGGCCCCTCGCCGCCGGGCGAGGGCAGCGCCCGATGCAGCACGCGAACGCGATCGATGGGCCCGAGCATCCGGACCATCGCATCGAGGACGTGGATGCCGGTGCCGGTGAGGCTGGCGCCCGGTGCCTCGGTGGGATCCTCGCGCCAGCTGGTGTGGAAGTTGCGCGCGTTCTCGTTGCTGAAA
>JBIPNU010000068.1:0-8210 GCA_044370615.1 Burkholderiales bacterium | reverse complement strand
ATGTCGCGCGCGAGGTCGTAGGGAACCGACTTGAATACGCTGGGTACGATCGTCTGTGAATTGCCGATCACGATCAGGGTATGACCGTCGGGCGGTGCCGCGATCCCGATGCTCATGCCGAGGCGACCTGCAGCCCCGGGACGATTGTCGACGAGAAAGGGCTGGCCCGTCTGCTCGCCCAGTCGTTGTGCCATGATCCTCGCGATGACATCGTAGGACCCGCCCGGCCCGTACGGCGCGACCACGCGGACGGGTCGGGCCGGATAGCCGTCGGCTGCCTGCGCGTCTGGATGCCCGCCCGCCAGACATGCGATGCACGAGGCGGCAAGCGCGATCGCTGCGTTGCCAAAGCCTGAGTAGCGGGGCAGAATCATGGTGACCTC
This sequence comes from Burkholderiales bacterium, assembly GCA_044370615.1. Taxonomy (GTDB): domain Bacteria; phylum Pseudomonadota; class Gammaproteobacteria; order Burkholderiales; family CAIKXV01; genus CAIKXV01. The sequence continues at coordinate 7,827 of JBIPNU010000068.1, read as the reverse complement.
CAGGTCCATGTGATCACAGTCTCGCGTCATTCTCGGGGAGTTTCGCGTTCATGAGCAAGCCCTTTCTCGCGGCGCTGGCCCGCTGGCCATCGGCGGTGGCGGCCGGACCGTTCCTGTTCGTATCCGGTCAGATGGGCCTCGACGGAGCCCGCGAACCGCGGCGGCAACATCCCGGGGCTGGTCCCGACAGGCCCGAACCCGGCAGTGCGTACGGGTGGGTCAGTGGACTGGAGGGCCCGGTCGAAGGGCAGGCTATCGGGTTGTACGAGCGCTACCGCGATCTGCTCGCCCCTCACAAGCTCGCCATCGGGGATGTGGTTCGCTACCACATCTTCCAACGGGACAAGCGGTTCTTCTCCGCATTCGACCGGGTGCGCCGCCACTATGAAAGCGCGCCGCCGGCCAGCACGGCGGTGGGCATGGGGCGGTTCGAGCCTGCGGATCGGGTTCGCCTGTGTGTGGACTCGATCGTCTACCGGGGTACGCCCGACGCACCGGGAGGGCGCGCGGTGCTCGCCGGCTCAAAGGTACATGCGGCAGCCGCTCACTTCTCGCATGTGATCGGCGCAGGTCCATTCCTGTTCGTCGCTGGCCAGATTCCCGTCGATACCTCTCAGCCAGGTTCGCCCCTGGTACGCGGATACGCCGATATCCCGGAAGAAGGACGCTTCCTATCGGTCGGACGCAGCCACGAGGACGCTCGCAACGGGCCGATCGCCGCGCAGACCTGGTTCACGTACGACCTGATCCGAAAGCACCTCCTGGGTGCGGGCAGTTCGATGGACCGCATCATGAACCTCGTGGTCTACCTTCAGGACATGCGCGATTTCCCGACGTTTCATCGCGTGCATGAGCATTTCTTTCCCGATCACGCTCCTGCGCTCACTGTCATCGAGGCGGGCGAGGTGGGTCACAAGGGAACACTGATCGAGATCGAACCTACGGCGATCACCGCTGCCAGCAACCTTCGCCTGGAGCGCCTGGTCGATGACGAGGCAGAGCGCTGTGCCTCGATGAGCGCCGCGTGCGGGGCATCCGGGCTCACCTTCCTTTCAGGCGTGCCCGGACTTCTGCCAGCGGGCGAACCGGCACTGCGCGTTGGTGGGTTGCCAGCGGCATGGCGCAAGGTGCTGCCAGCCCGGCTTCCCTCCGGAACGGATCCGGCATTTGCCGCGCAGACGGCAGCCGTCATCGGGCGGCTGGCCGCGCGGATGAAGGCGTTGGGGGCACGGCTCGACCGGGTCGCACATCTGACTCTTTTTGTCGATGACATCGACCAGTTCGCTCGCATGCTCTCCGTTTTCGAGCGGGCGTTTGGTCGCCAGCGTCCCGCGCTCTACGTGGTCGAGGTACCGAAGGTCAGCCCGGTCCCCGGCACGCGTATTTCCGCAACCGCGATCGCGTGGCTCGGGGAGGACGCGCCGAAGCCAGTCGCCCTCGAGCGTTCAGCACCGGGCAGGCGTCGCCGAGAAAACTGACGGGGTACGCCTCATCACACTTCGCGCTGCTCCAGGCCGCGGCTGACAGCCAGCCTCGCATCCCAAGGCGGGGCCAGGAGCGCGGCGATGCCGCCGCGCCGCACACCTCGGAGACGCCGCCACTGGGTGCGTCCACCGGACAGGTTCTGCGCGCGCCGGACGGACCCTCGAATCGCGACCCGCGGAGTCGTCACCAGCGTCGCGCGGCGCACCACGCCTGCAGCCTCGGCGGCTGGGCCGCGCGGGCACGCGCCGAGCACTGCACCCGGCGCGGGTACGGGGCATCGCGGTCGCGGAAATCGAGTGCCTGCACGTCGAGCGAGCAGGGGCGCTATGCTGTGGGCTTCTCCGCTCGGACGAGGATGAAGTCGCCGATGCATGTGACGATATGCTCCAGGACGAGGCCGTGGCGTCATCGGCTGCGCTGCGCTGCCACGTGCGCCCTGCTGCTGGCTTTCGCCGCGCCGGCTGTCGCGCAGTCCTTCCCGGTCAAGCCCCTGCGGCTGGTCGTTCGCGCGCCGCCCGGAGGTGGGGACGACCTGCATGCCCGGCTGCTCGCCGGGCCGCTTGGCAAGGTGCTCAACCAGCCGGTCGTGGTCGAGTACCGGCCCGGTGCCGGAGGGCTGGTCGCGTGGGAGTTCACCGCCAAGGCACCGCCCGACGGGTATACCCTGCTGCTTGCCGCTTCGGGCCTGGCGGGCATCCGGAGCCTGCGCCCCGACATGCCGGTCGACCCGTGGAAGGATTTTGCCTGGGTCTCGAAGATCGGCACCTTCCCGCTGGTTTTCTACGTGAACAATGCGCTGCCGGTCAGGAACCTGAAGGATCTGATCGCGCTCGCGCGCAAGCGACCCGGTGAACTCAACTACGGCTCCTCCGGGGTTGGCGCGACGCCGCACCTGGCCGCGGAGTACTTTCGGGGCACTGCGAAGATCGACATCAACCATGTCCCGTTCAAGGGCTCGAGCCAGCTCTACATCGACGTGATGGCCGGGCGCATCGAGATGGGCACCTCGGTGCTGGGTGGCACGCTCTCGTTTGTCCGGGCCGGGAAGCTGCGCGCGCTGGCTGTCACTGCTGCCAGCCGCTCGCCGCAACTGCCTGATGTGCCGACCGTGGCCGAGGCTGCCGGCCTGCCCGGCTTCGAGTTCACGCCCTTCTACGCGATCGTCACCCAGGGCCAGACGCCGCGCGACATCGTCAACCAGCTCTCGGTCGCGATCGGCAAGGTCATGAACGTGCCCGAGTTCCGGGCCGGTCTGCTGCAGGCCGGAACCGAGCCCGGTGCGAACACGCCTGAGGAGATGGTCGCGCTGGCGAAGCATGCTGCCGGTCAGATCGACCGCATCGTCAGGACTGCTGGCATCAAGGGAGGCGACTGAAGGCCATGGCCCGTATCGCGATCGGCGGCTTCCAGCACGAGACCAACTGCTTCGTTCCCATGCGGACCGACTTCGCCTACTTCGCGGCGCACCGCGACCGCCCGCCGCTGGTGCGCGGACCGGACGTGCTCGACTGGCTGTCGGACACCAGCTTCGCGCTGTCGGGCTTCCTCCGGGAGATGGGAGACGCGCATGACTACGCGCCGCTGCTCTGGACGAGTGGTGGCGCTGGCGGATACGTGACACGCGATGCGTTCGAGCGCATCGCCGGTGAGATGGTCGGCCTGCTGTCGCAGGCGATGCCGGTCGACGCGATCTACCTCGACCTGCATGGCGCTGCCGTCTGCGAGGACTTCGAGGATTGCGAGGGCGAGCTGCTGCGGCGTATCCGCGCGGCGGTGGGCGACGCGGTGCCGGTGGTGTACAGCCTCGACTACCACGCGAACGTCACGCCCGCGATGCTGGCATACGGCGACGGCGTCCAGGCCTATCGCACCTACCCGCACGTGGACCGTGTAGACACCGGCAAGCGTGCGGCGCGTGTACTCCAGCAGGTGCTCGAGCGCGGCCGCCCTGCCGGACGTGCACTGCGCAAGGCGCCCTTCCTGCTGCCGCTCAACTCGCAGTGCACGATGATCGATCCCTCGAAGGCCATCATCGAACACTCGGTGCGTCTCGAGCGGGGTGACGTGCTCAGCGTGGCTTATCTTGCCGGCTTCCCGCCAGCCGACCTGCACGACTGCGGACCGTCGGTGGTCGTGTACGCCTGGACGCAGGCTGCGGCCGACGCGGCTGCAGACACGCTCCTGCGTGACATCGAGGCGCGCGAGGCCGCGTTCGCGCAACCGCTGCTGCAACCGGACGAAGCCGTACAGCAGGCGATGCGCATTGCCGAGACCGCGAGCCGTCCCGTCGTGATTGCCGACACTCAGGACAACCCGGGTGCTGGCGGGACCGGCGACACCACCGGCATGCTGGTTGCCCTGATCCGCAACGGCGCGCACCGCGCCGTGCTCGGATTCCTTGTCGATCCGGAGTCCGCTGCGGCTGCCCACGCGGCTGGCGAGGGTGCCGATGTCACCTTGGCGCTAGGCGGGCGCTTCGGCCCGGATGGTTGCGAACCCTGCGTGGCCACTTTCCGTGTTGAATGCCTGGGCGATGGGCGGTTCACCACGACCGGCCCGTCGGTCGGTGGCCGTCAGGTCGACCTCGGCCCGATGGCGCTGCTTCGGGTCGGCGGGCCCGGGGGCGTCGGCGTGGTCGTCACCACCAAGCGTATGCAGGCCCACGACCAGTCACCTTTTCGTCATCTCGGCATCGAGCCCTCCGAGCAGAAGATTCTCGTGCTCAAGAGCACGGTTCACTTCCGAGCCGACTTCCAGCCGATTGCCGAGACCGTGCTCGTTGCGCTTGCACCGGGCGGCCATGTCGTTGACACGACCCGCTATCCCTTTCGACGCCTGCGGGCCGGGGTACGGCTGTTTCCGCTGGGTCCCGGCTTCGTGCCGATGCTCGCGGATACCCGCTGAGCGCAGGCCCGGTACGCGCATTGACCTCCGGCGCGACGATCGCCGCTCCCTGTGGCGATGCCCGAGGTGGCCGCTCCCCGGCAGCGCCAGCGCGATCGCGTCCCCGTCGCGCCGGGTAAACGGGACTGGCCGTCGCGGTCTCGTAGCCCGGGTGAGGGGCAATCCATCAGCAGTCTCGGACGGCTGATCCTCGGGGCCTCGCCACATCCGAAACGAGGTATCTATACGCAGGAGTCGACCCACCGAAGAGCATGGGGTCTCGGTGCGGGAGGTCGGGTCAGCCGGGTGGACAAGAAGCCGATAGACTCGTGGCATGGAAGAGATACGATCCCGGCGGCTGAGAAAATACGAGGCACCGGCCGAGGCACTCGCGCCCGATCAACCGCGAGCGGGCGAGCCCGAGCTGGAGTGTTTCTCGCCCTTCGGGCCGATGATCGCGCGATTGCGCGTCCCCGACGATCTCGTACGGCGCCTGAACCGGCATGTCGACGGCTGTCTTGTGGAGGGACAGGGAGCCGAACTGCTGTTGCCTGAATCCCTGGTGGCCTCCGGTGAGAGCGAATCGCTGGCGACCGTGACCGCGCGGCTGATCCAGCGCTATCTCGCGCGGCTGGAGGGCACCGCAGTGTCCTCGTTGCGGTTCGAGAACTTCTGGGTGGTCAGCCAGTACGCGAACAGCCCCAGTCCAGTGCATTTCCACTCGGGTGACCTGTCCGGCATCCTTTACCTGAAGGTGCCTGAGCTGGACGCCCAGGTCGGCGAGCACGACCTCACCTACATCTCCGGGCGCCAGGCGGGCTACATCAACTTTCTCGCTGGCGGAAAGCAGCGCTTCGCCAAGAGCCTGATCAGCTTCAAGCCGCGGGTCGGCGACTTCTACGTGTTCCCCGGCTGGCTGTTGCACGTCGCCGAGCCGTTCAAGGGCCGCGGCGAGCGCCGGTCGATGGCGTTCAACGCTTTCGTGCAAGGTGGCGAATAGGCCCGCTCTGCCGCGGTGCCGCGGGTGCGCGGTCCGCCTTGCGGACGGGAGGGCCTGACCGCGTTGGCGGGCGGACGTCCGGCCGCAGGAGAGCCTGCGCGCGCGGCCCGCTGCGGGCTGGATCCGGCTGCCGGCGACTCGGGCAGCTATCGGCTCGCGGAGGTTCGTGTCCGGGATCACCAGCGGCGGCTTCGGCTGGCGCAGGGTCGCGCGGCACCCGCGCAGTCGGCGACGACTGCAGGCCGCGCGTGGCCAGACCAGTCGGCGGCATGACGATGTCGGGTGGGGCGTGCCGATCGGGAACGGCCGTGTCCGCGCCCCTGGAACCACGAACCGGGAGGTAGCGAGGGGTGGCGCCATCGACGATCGGGGCAAGGGTGAGGCGAGGGACGGGCGGGGGAGCACCCGGCGCATGCCCTGCCGGTCAACCGGCGGGGCCGGGTTCGCTGCCTGGCCGTGCGACGCATCGGCAAGAAGCGGGTCGCCGCAAGGCGCGGGCATCCCGCAGGGTTGGCGGAGTTTGAACGTACTATTCAGTCGGTGGTTCCAGCCAGATGGAAGCGGGGTTCGGCGAGGCGCCGCAGGCTCGGGCGCCGCCCCCGGCTCGAGGTTGTCCGAGGTCCAGTCACTTTCGCTGAAGGAGGGTGTATCCGTGAAATCGAAATCCATTCTGTCGATGTGTGCCGCTGCTGCGGCGCTGGTGTTCAGCGCGGGCGTGCATGCGCAAGCCTGGCCGAACAAGCCGATCAGGATCATCATTCCTTTCCCGCCCGGCAACACCACCGACATCATGGCGCGGCTGATGGCACCTCGGATGAGCGAGCGTCTCGGCCAGCCGGTGATCGTCGAGAACCGGCCGGGTGCCAGCGGAATGCTCGGTCTCGATTCGGTCGCCAGGGCTGCGCCTGATGGCTACACCATCGCGGCCGGGCAGGGCGGCAACCTCGCAGTGCTGCCGCATACCAGCAAGAACGTTCCCTATGATGCGCTGAAGGACTTCACGCCGATCGCGGTGTCCACCGCCAACTACCTGGTGGTCGTCGGCGCGACCAGCGCGCCGTTCAAGACCCTGGCTGAAATGATCGCATGGGCACGGGCCAATCCGGGCAAGCTGACGGTCGCGAGCAATGGCGAGGGAGGGTTCCCGCACCTCATCTTCGAGCAGCTGCGCATGATGGCCGGCTTCTCGTTCAACCATATTCCCTACAAGGGCTCGGCGCAGATCGCCAGCGAACTGATGGGCGGGCAGGTGATGGCGGGCGTCGATGGCGTCACCGGCCTCACGCCGCACATCAAGTCGGGCCGCATCAACCTGCTGGCCGTGACCAGCAAGGGGCGTACGCCGCAGTGGCCCGATGCCCCGGCTGCAGCCGAAGCCGTGCCCGGCTACGAGTCGGGCGGCTGGTTCGGCTGGGTCGGGCCGGCGGGCATGCCGCGCGAGATCGTCGCCCGCCTCAACGAGGAGATCAACCGCGCGATGCGGCACCCGGACGTGGCCGAGAAGCTCGTGGCGACCGGCCTCACCATGATCTACGAGTCGCCCGAGTACTTCGCCGAGTTGATCCGCAGCGATCATGCGAAGTACGGCAAGCTCGTGAAGGCGATCGGCTTCAAGCCGCAGTAGGCGGCTCTTCGCGCGCCGATCGAGGCAGGCCTGTCGCGGCGTGCGTCGCTGCGACTGGCCTGCGTCCCCTCCTATCCTGGTGCGGACCGGGAGTGCGCACGCGGCCTCTTCGCCGGGCCGATCCGCTCGCGCAGCCTGTCGATGTCCGCGCGAGTACCTCGTACGGTGAAGCTCGTGCCCTCGGCGTCAGCGCGTTCCTCGACCACCTCGCAGGATGCGAACAGCGGCCCGCGCAGGTTCTGCGCCGACCATGACAGGAACAGTTCCGCTTTCACCAGCCCCTTGCGGAAGAAGGCGCGGATCGCCGCGTGCAGCCGGGCGACATCCTCGGCGACGCATGCGCTGACGACCAGGCTTTTCGGATACCGGGCCCGCAGTGCCTTGCTGCGCGCGGCCTGCGCCTTCGCATCACCGACCTGGTCGATCTTGTTGAAAACCAGCAGGCGCGGCACGGCGCTGGCGTCGATCTCCGCGAGGACCTGAACGGTCACGTCGAGCTGGCGTTCGAAGCCCGGGTCGCTGGCATCGACCACGTGCAGCAGCAGCGAGGCCTCGGCCGCCTCCTCGAGCGTCGACTTGAACGAGGCGACCAGGTCGTGCGGCAGGTTCTTGATGAAGCCGACGGTGTCGCTCACCAGCACGCGCGGCACGGTCGGCGGGTGCAGCGTGCGCACCGTGGTGTCGAGCGTCGCGAACAGCTTGTTGGCGACCAGGACCTCGCTGTCGGTGAGCGCGTGCATCAGCGTCGACTTGCCGGCGTTGGTGTAGCCGACCAGCGCGACGCGTGCGACGCCCGAGCCCGACTGTCGTCGTGCGCGCTGCGTGCGGCGGTCGG
>JBIPNU010000067.1:0-8250 GCA_044370615.1 Burkholderiales bacterium | reverse complement strand
TCCCCGAGACGTTTCTCCGGTAGGACTCGGAGGAGAAATACGCGAGGTAGTCGGCCTCCTCGGCGAAATTCACGGCCGACAGTTCCACCATGTTCGAGTCCGGGTCCCGGTAGTAGAAGCTCGTCGCCGGGCCGTGGTTGAAGGCGCGTACGGGCTGGATGCCGGCCTCGCGCAGGCACTCGTAGCGCGTGAACAGGTGGTCCAGGCTCGCGTGGCGCAGTTGCATGTGGTGCAGCCCGGGTTCGCCGCCGGTCGTGTTCGCGCTGCCCGAGGCCGCGGGAATCTCGAACAGTCCCATGACCTGGGTGTAGGGGTGGGCATGGAAGATGCGGATGAAGGCGATGCGCCACGCGCCCGTCCATGCCGGACCCGGCGCGGGTTCGCGCAGGAAGAATGCCTTCACGTCCAGCACCGTCTCGTACCACGCGCGCATGGCCTCCCAGCGCGCGGTCTTGAGCACGACCTCGCTGAACCGGGGCGGTGGCCACTGTCCGCCATCGGCCGCAGGGGTTGTCAACGCGACCTCCGCACGCGGGCAGTACGGCCGTGGCCGCGTTGCGCCTGAATGGGCGTGGTCATTTCGCGGGGAAGCGGTTGCGGACCACGATCTCGTCGATCGGACGGCGAGTGCGTGGTCGCAGATCTTTCTCCCGCACCGCCGGGGCCAGATCCTCGACGCGTCCGCGGTAGCCGACCGCGATCAGCGCCACGGGACGCATCGGCTCGGGTATGGAGAATCCGGCGATCACCCTGGCGGCATCCCAGCCCACCATCGCGTGGGCGGTGAGACCCATCGCGCAACCCTGCACCAGCAGGTTCTCCAGCGCGAGCCCGCAGTCGAGCATGAAGCACTGCAGTCCGTCGCGGTCGGGTTGCTCGGCCGGATTGCCCACCAGGACGAGCTTGAGCGGGGCGGCCGTGGCCCAGGCGCGGTTGCCTTCGCTGAGTGCCTCGTCGTAGGCACGGACCGCTTCGGGCGACTCGGCGACGAGCAGCCGCCAGGGCTGGCGGTTGTTGGAGGAGGGAGCCCAGCGGAAGGCCTCGAACAGCGCGTCGGCCACGCCCGGTTCGAGCGGGCGATCGGCAAAGTGCCGGTCGCTGCGGCGATTCATCAGGACATCGAGGGCGGCAGGGCTGGCGTTCATGTTTCGGGGCTCCAGTCGGGGAAGGATCGCGCGCGGCGCAGGCGAGGGTGTGGGGGTGCCCGCCTGCCGGGCGGGGCGGAGGGGGCCCCCGCTTTGCGGGCGAGGGTCGGGATCGGACTGTACTGGACGGTCGTGCTGGGGTGCGTACGACGACGCGGACGAATGGCCTACAGTTCCATCAGGTCCATCGCATCGGGGTTCAGTATGTGGGGCCCCTCGGGGGTCACGACCACCTGCGGACCGAACTCGACGAAGATCCTGTCCTCGTGCGTGGCCTTGACCTCCAGCGCGAGCACCATGCCGGCCTGCACGGTCAGTTCGGCGGCCGTCCCCGGGCCGGTGGCGGTGAAGTCGCGCCACGCCGGGAGGTCGCGCACCGATCCCTCGAAGCGCCTGCGCCGGGCGCGGGCAGGCAGGGTGCCTGCGGTCATCGGGGCGGCCGGTGGCTCCGAGCCATCCAGTCCCAGCGCGTGGATCTGCGTGATCTCGTGGTAGTAGCCCGCTCGCAGCACCGCGGCGTCGGCCGCGCGCTCGACCTCGCGCCACGGCGTGCCGGGGCGCAGCGCGGCCAGCAGGTCGTGGGTACCCTCGTGCACCGCTTCGCGCAGCGGGCGATACTCGGCGTCGAGCGGGCCGAGCGAGATCGCGTAGTGGGGATGGGCCCAGTAGCCCCCGAAGCGGGTGTAGAGCCCCATCTGCAGCAGATCGCCCGACTGGAGGCGCCGGTCGCTTGCCCGCCGGTTGGTCGGAAAATCCTTGCCCGAGCACAGGTTCGTCCAGAAATCGCCCGCCTGCTCGGCACCGGCCGCCAGCCCTGCCGACTCCATGCAGACGAGGACATCGCGCTCGCGCACGCCGGGGCGCACCATGCGCAGCGCGGCATCGAACTGCAGGTTGGCGATTTCCGCAGCCTTGCCGACCAGCGCGAGTTCCTCCGCGCTCTTGACCATGCGCAGTTCGCGCAGCAGGGGAGCGGCGTCGCGAAAGCGTGCGTGGGGTAGCAGGCGGCGCAGGTTTTCCCAGGTGAACCACGGGATGCTGCCTTCGGCTGCGATGCCCGCGCCGGCCAGTCCGACGACGCCGATGGTGCCCGACGAGTGACCGAACTCGCCGATCAGCGCGGCGACCGCGACGCTCTCGCAGCCTTCGGTGCCGGCGTAACCCACGCCCTCCCAGCAGGACTGCTCGTACCAGCGCGCCCAGCTGCCCAGCGTCCACAGCGTCACCGGATCACCGCGTCGCGGAAAAACGAGGCAGCGCTCGCCGGCGTCGCCGTTGTCGATCCAGCGCACGTTGCCGGACTGGCCCCGCGCACGCCCCCACACGAACAGGCAGTCGAGCCCGAGGCGATCCATCCCGTCTCGCAGCGCATCCCAGCGCCGGTCGCGCTCGGCGAGCGACAGCGCGCAGTGCGGATCGTCGACACGACCCTGCCGCGGGATGAATCGCGGATCGGCGACCATCCTTCTCCTCCCGGCCCGGATTCCCGGTTGTTGGTGTGGGATTCGCAGTCTATAGTGGGCACGCCCCGAGAACAAAGCCCGGTGCGACCGGGCGGTGGCGGCTTCCGGCTCGCCCGCCGGGCGCGGCCCCGCGGCAGGGGCAGGAGGAGGATTCATGCAGAGGCGCCTTTACGTCCTGGGCCGCGTTGCGACGCTGGGCCTGCTGTTTCCGATCGTCGGTGACGCGCTCGCCCAGGGCGAGGGGTTTCCGTCACGACCCCTGCGGGTGATCACCGGGTTTCGCGCGTGCGGTCGGCGTGCAGTTGTCCTCCCAGCTCGGTCAACCGGTGCTGATGGACGTGCGGCCGGGGGCTGGCGGCACGCTCAGCATGTCGATCGCGGCGGCGGCGCAGCCGGATGGACACACGCTGTACCTCGCGACGCCGACGGTGACGCTGAGTCCGTTGTTCACCGAGCGCAAGCTCGGGCTGGATCCCTTCAAGGCGTTTGCCCCGGTCTCGCTGATCGGCACGGGCCCGACCGCGCTGACCGTCAACCCGCGCCTGCCGGTGAAGACGGTCGCCGAACTCGTCGCCTACGGAAAGACGCGGCCCGAAGGGCTGCGGGTCGGGCATTCCGGCGAGGGATCCATCCAGCATCTGGCCGGCGAACTCTATCGCGTGCGCACCGGGGCGCAGCTGACCCCGATCGCCTATCGCAGCGGGCAGGCGTCCATCGTCGCTGCCATCCAGGGGGAAGTGGAATTCACCTTCGTGCCCCTGTCATCGGCCCTGCCGCACGTCGAGGCGGGACGCCTGCGTGCGCTCGGGGTCACCAGCGCGAAACGGGCGCGTGCCGCACCCGATGTCCCGGCGATCGCGGAGACCCTGCCCGGGTTCGACATCTTCTCCTGGTATGGGCTGCTGGTGCCTGCCGCGACCTCGCGTGCGGTCGTGCAGCGGCTGGCTTCCGAACTGAGGCGCGCGCTCGATGCGCCCACGCTGAGGGATGTGCTCGAGCGGCAGGGGGTTGAGGTGCAGGCGAGCACGCCCGAGGCGTTCGGCCAGCTGATGCGCGAGGATCACCGGCGCTGGGTCGCGCTGGTCAAGGAAGCGGGACTCGTGCTGCGGTGAGCGACGCGAAGCCCTGGCACGCCCCCAAGCCCGCCGTGCACGCGCTGCCTCGGCCACGGGATGTCCTGCGCCTCGAGGGTTGCGGGAGACGCGCGTTAGCCCGGACGCCGCAGCAGCGTCCCGAGGGCACGGCAGGCGCAGGTGCCCTTGCGCGCGGAGGCGCGCCATCCGGCGCCGCAGGGGCCGGGGGCGTTGGCCGCGGCCCCGGCGACGGTGCCGTGCATGCGCATGCGCATGCGCGAGCGCGGGGTCGGCGCAGTCGTGCGCGCCGTGCGGGTGAACGACCATCCGGAGCAAGGAGCAGAGCCAGTGGAAGCGAGTGAGCGGCGGCATTGCGCGCGCAGTCGTGCGGGTCTCTGGGGGGTGGGCTTCGCGGCGATCACGGCGAGTGCCATGACGCTCGCCGGCGAGCCCCCGAAAGACTTCCCGGTCCGGCCGTTGCGCCTGGTCTCGCCGTTCGCGCCCGGTGGCAACACCGACATGGTCGGCCGCGCGATCGCCCCCCGGCTCGCCGAACGCCTGGGCCAGAACGTGCTGGTCGAGAACCGCCCGGGTGCCGGCGGCATCATCGGCACGAACATCGTCGCGAAGGGAACGCCGGACGGGCACACGCTGCTCTTCGCCAGCGGCGCGTTCACCTCGGTCGCTGCGACTGCCGCGAAGCTGCCCTACGACGCCGAGCGCGACTTCTCGTGGGTGTCGATCGTCATCACCTATCCGTTTGCCGTGGTGGTGCGCCAGGAGTCCCCGGTGCGCAACATCGCCGGCCTGATCGATCTTGCGCGGCGCAACCCGGGCAAGCTCAACTACGCATCGGTCGGCAACGGGTCTGTGTTCCATCTCGCCACCGAACTGTTCAGCAGCATGGCGGGCGTCGAGATGACGCACATCCCGTACAAGGGTGGTGCAGAGGCCCTGTCCGAACTCGTCGCCGGGCGAGTGGACGTGATCTTCGCGACGCTGACCGGCGTCCATGGCCAGGTGCAGGCGGGACGCGTTCGTGCGATCGCCGTGGCCTCGACCGAGCGGACCCGGCAGTGGCCGGACGTGCCGACGGTGGCCGAGACCGTGCCCGGGTACGAGGTCACCTCGTTCGCGGGCCTCGCCACGCCGGCGGCGACGCCTGCGGTGATCGTCTCGCGGCTCAACCGGGACGTGCATGCGGTCCTGAAGCAGCCGGAGATCGCGAAGCTGTTCGTCGAGTTGGGTGGCGACGTTCGGTTCACGACGCCAGCCGAGGCCGCGCGCCACGTGAGCGGGGAGATCGCGAAGTGGCGGCGGATCGTGGCCGCGCGCAGGATCGAACTGCAGTAGGGCAGGCGCCCGCTACTCGGGCTTGATGCCCGCCTCGCGCGCCACGCGGGTGAAGCGGGCGATGTCGCCCCGGACCTGCTGGGCGAACTGCTCGGGCGTGCTGCCGATCACCTGGAAGCCTGCCCGCTCGAACACCTCGCGCACCTCGCGCGACTCCACCGCGCGTACCGCCTCGGCGTGGAGGCGCACGATGACCTCCCGCGGGGTCGCCGCCGGCGCGAACAGACCGAACCACGCGCCGGCGGTGAATCCGGGCATGCCGGCCTCGGCGAAGGTCGGGATGTCGGGCGCTATCGCCATGCGCGCGTTCGAGCCGATGGCGAGCACCCGCAGCCTGCCGTTGCGCAGGTGCGGCAGCGTCGACTGCAGCGCGTCGAGTCCGGCCATCACCTCGCCGCCGAGCAGCGCCGTCGCCGCGGGCGCGCTGCCCTTGTAGGGGACGTGGTTCATCCGGATGCCGGCCGCGGCGTTGAGTGCTTCGGTGGCGAAGTGCGGATAGCTGCCGATGCCGAAGCTCGCGTAGGTGATCTCGCCCGGGCGCTTGCGCGCGAGCGCAACCAGGTCCTTGAGGGATTTCACCGGCATCGACGGATGCACGAACAGCGCGAACGGCGCATCGGCGAGGTTGGTGATCGGCGCGAGGTCGCGCAACGGGTCGTAGGGCAGCTTCTCGAACATCGCCGCGGTGGTGGCGACATGTCCGACCGCACCGAACAGCAGCGTGTAGCCGTCCGGCGCCGACCGCACGACCAGGTCCACGCCGATGGTGCCGGCGGCTCCGGGGCGGTTGTCGATCACGAAGGGCTGGCGCAACTGCTCGGAGAGCCTCTGCATCACCGGGCGCGCGACGAAGTCGGGGTTGCCGCCCGCCGGAGTGGGCACGATGACCCGTACCGATCGCGCCGGATAGGTCTGGGCGACCAGCGGACTGGCCATGGCGAACAGGGCCAGGGCCCCGACGGCGGCGCGAGCGTACGCCCTGCGGGCGCGCCTGGCGTCGTTCGATTCGATCGGCGGATGGCAGGACGCCGGGTGTCCGCACCAGGGTGCGCGCGACCGGAGGAGGGGCCGGCCCATCGCTCTCGGCAAGGGTGCGGGAGCCGGGCGTGCGCGCCCGGGAGCGGCAGGCGCAGCGTCAGGGGCAATCGCGACGGCGTGCGCGCGGGGCGCGTGCAGCAGGGGCGCAGATGGCATATCGTCCTCCGGGTGCGCGCCGGTCGGGTGCCGGCGTCGCGCATTCGCACATCATAAATGAGCCGGGCGTCGGCGACGCAGCGGCCGAGGGGGACTCCGTGAGTCGGCAACGCGTGCTCGAGGTGATCGATCCGGGCATCCATCGTTTTCTCGGCGATGGCGTGCACTATCGCGACCTGCTGGATCTGCGTGACCGCATCGGCCAGTGGTCGCAATGGTGCGGGGCATGGATCGAGGCCGGATCGCAGGCAGAGGCGCGCGGGGACGCAGCGCTCGTCGCGGGCGCGCAACGCACGGGTGCGCGCGAACTGGCCCGCGCGGCGTTGTACTACCACTACGCCCAGAACCTCTACTACGACGACGCCCGGCAGAAGCGCGACGCGCACGATCGCAAGGTGGCGGTCTTCGCCCGCGCCGCGGCGAGGCTCGACCCGCCCCTGGTTCCCGTGAGCATTCCGTGGGCAGGCGGCTCCCTGCCGGCCTACCTGCGCCTGCCGCGCGGGGTGGGGCGGCCGGCGTGCGTGATCCTGCTCGGCGGGCTCGACACGACCAAGGAGGACTACATGGTCGTGAACGACCTGTGCGTGGAGCGCGGCCTGGCCACGCTCGCCTTCGACGGTCCGGGGCAGGGCGAACTGCTCTTCACCCATCGCTGGCCACGCGACTTCGAACGGTCGGTGGTCGCGGTCGTCGACTTCCTCGAACGCTGTCCGGATGTCGATGCCCGGCGCATCGGCATCATCGGGCGCAGCACCGGCGGCTACTATGCGCCGCGGGCCGCGGCGCTGGACGATCGAATCCGGGCGGCCGTGTCCTGGGGGGCGATGGCGCACCTTCGCAACATGGCCGAGATCCCGCGCGTGACGCTGGACGGCTTCATCTACGTGAGCGGGACGCGCAGCGCCGAGGAGGCGCGCGAGTACTTCTCGTGCATCGATCTCGAGGCGACCGGCTCCCGCATCCGGTGCCCGCTGCTGGTGGTCCACGGCGGGCGCGACACGATCACCCCGATGGACAACGCGACCCTGATGATGGCCGCGGCCGCAGGTCCGCTCGAGACGCTGATCTGGGAGGACAGCGGCCACTGCTGCCACGACCGCTCGCACATCGTGCGACCGGCGATGGCCGACTTCATGGTGCGGCGGCTGCAGTAACCCGCCGGGCACCCGCGAGCCCGCGCCGTGCTCAGGCCGTCGCCAGCTTGCGACGGATATCCTCGGTCCACGCCTCGCGCGACATGAAACCGGGAAGCCGGCTCAGCTGGCGCTCGATGCTCGCCCACAGTTCGTCGTCGGGCAGCGAGAGGTCGACCGGGATCCGGCACGGTTGCGGGACGTACCATGGCGTGCCGATCAGCAGTTCGACGCGGTTGCCCTCCGGGTCGAGGAAGTAGCTCGACAGCGCGTTGCCGTGCGTGATCGGCCCGAGCAATTGGACCGGCTCGTCCTTCAGCGCCGCGTGCATCTCGCGCAGGGTATCCAGCCCGTCGAGCCGGAACGACAGCTGGTTGATGATGTTGAAGCCGAGGTCGCGCGGGCGGCCCGAGGCGAACACGAGCTGGTGGTGCTCGGATTCGTCGCGCGTCATGAACACGATTTCCCCGTCGGGGCGCACCCCGCGATCGGTGATCGTGAAGCCCATGAAGCGGGAATAGAAGTCGACCATCCGGTGGATGTCGGTGACGAAAAGACCGACGTGGCTCAGCCACAGCTTGCGCTTCGCGCTCATGGTGCCTCCCTCGTGCCCGGCCCGCGGCGTCCCGTGCTGGACGGGGCGGGTTCGCGAGTGACACTATAGCCGCAAGCGCGCGGACCGTGCCGGCCACCCGGCAGGCCGGGCCGGAGCGCGCAGAGCCTGCACAAGGCCACGGCGGAGGAGAGCGATGGACGATCGTGGGCACGGGTCGACGGCCGGTTTCGCGTCGACGCGGTCGAACGAGGGCGGCAGCGCGACCGGGCGCCGCGGGCCGGTGCAGGGGCCGCGCGGCGCGGCGACCGCCGGGCGTTGTCCGGTCATCCATGC
>JBIPNU010000228.1:0-4944 GCA_044370615.1 Burkholderiales bacterium | reverse complement strand
CTGAAGGACGTGCGCATCCTCGACATGACCCACGTGCAGGCGGGGCCGACCTGCTCGCAGCTGCTCGCCTGGATGGGGGCGGACGTGATCAAGTTCGAGCCCCCGCAGGGCGACGCCACGCGCGGACAGTTGCGCGATATCCCGGGCGCCGACAGCCTGTATTTCACGATGCTCAACTGCAACAAGCGCTCGATCACGGTCAACATGAAGACCACCGAGGGCAAGCAGGTGTTCACCGACCTGCTCAAGGTGTGCGACATCGTGATGGAGAACTTCGGTCCGGGCGTGCTCGACCGGTTCGGATTCACGTGGGAGCGCATCCACGAGATCAATCCGCGCATCGTGATGGGGTCGATCAAGGGCTTCGGATCGAGCGGCCCGTATGCCGACTTCAAGGCCTACGAGAACGTCGCGCAGGCGATGGGCGGCGCGATGAGCACCACCGGGATTCCCGACGGCCCGCCCTATGTCACCGGCGCGCAGATCGGCGATTCGGGTACCGGCCTGCACCTGGCGATCGGGTTGCTCGCGGCGCTGCACCAGCGCGACCGTACCGGCGTCGGCCAGTACGTCGAGGTGGCGATGATGGACGGCGTGATGAACCTGTGCCGGGTCAAGTGGCGCGACCACCAGCGGCTGTGGCATGGACCGCTCGCGGAGTACTCGGTCGGCACGCACAAGGGCATGGGCGAGACGCCGCGGGCGGGCAACGACTCCGGCGGCGGGCAACTGGGCAACGCGATCCGTTGCGCGCCGGGCGGACCTAACGACTTCATCTACATCGTCGTGCAGGAGGCGGTGTGGGCGGCGCTCGCCCAGCGCATCGGCCCCGAGGTGCACGAGCCCGAGCTCGCCACCGACCCGCGCTTCTCCACCATCGACGAGCGCCGGCGCAACCAGGCGTCGATGTGGGAGCTGATCGGGGAGTTCGCTCGGCGGCACACCAAGCGCGAGATGATGACGATCCTCAACGAACTCGACGTGCCCTGCGGCCCGATCATGTCCACCCAGGACCTGTTCGAGGACGAGCATGTGAAGGGCCGGGAGATGATGGTCGAACTCGACCACCCCCAGCGCGGCCGCTGGTACAACGTCGGCATGCCGATCAAGCTGTCGGATTCTCCCGCGAGCATCGAGCGCTCCCCGCTGCTGGGGGAGCACACCGACGAGGTGCTCGGCTCGGTACTGGGCTACGACGCGGCGCGCGTCGAGCAGTTGCGGGCGGCCGGGGCCTTCTCCCTGCCGCCGAAGAAGGCGAAGTGATCCGCGAGTCCGCCGCGCCCGCGCGGCGGTGCGTCCGGTCCGTCCACGGAGACAGGCAATGAAGGCAGTGATCATCGGTCAGCAGGACTTCGGCAAGTCGGTGCTGGAGAAGTTCCTCGAGCGCGGCGACACGGTCGCGGCAGTGTTCTGTGCTCCGGAGAAGGCGGGGGGCAAGCCCGACCCGCTCAAGACCGCGGCGATCGCCGCGGGGCTGGTCGTCCACCAGTTCCCGTCGCTGAAGAGCCCGGAGGCCGAGGCGGCGATGCGCGCGCTCGACGCCGACATCGGCATCATGGCCTACGTGCTGCAGTTCGCGCCGCAGTCCTTCGTGAACATCCCGCGGCTGGGCACCATCCAGTACCACCCGTCGCTGCTGCCGCGCTACCGGGGGCCCTCCTCGATCAACTGGCCGATCATCCGCGGGGACACGCAGACCGGACTCACCATCTTCCGGCCGACCGACGGCCTGGACGAAGGGCCGGTCATCCTGCAGAAGACCTGCGAGATCGGACCCGACGAGACCATCGGCGAGGTCTATTTCAACAAGCTCTACCCGATGGGCGTGGCCGCCATGCTGGAGGCCGCCGATCTCGTCGTGTCGGGCCGACACACCGAGACCGTCCAGGACGAGTCGCAGGCCACCTACGAGGGTTGGTGCCGCGAGGCCGAAGCGCGAATCCACTGGGCGAACCACGTCGACCAGGTCTACAACCTGATCCGCGGCTGCAACCCTGCGCCGGGCGCGTGGACGACGGTGGGCGGCCGCAAGCTCCAGGTGTTCGATGCCCGCCGGCACCCCTACCGTCGCTTCGGCGACACGGTCGGCAAGGTCGGGGAAGTCACCGACGTCACCGCCGACAGCTTCAAGGTCGGCTGCCAGGGGGGACGCATCGAGATCCTGCGGGTCAAGCCCGAGGACGGTCGCAAGTGCGGGGCGGGAGAGTTTGCGGCCAGTGGCGGTGTGGCGGCGGGCACCTTCCTGGGGTCCTGACCGGGACCGTTTGTCTCCCCGAAGACAAACAATCGACGCTCGGCACTGCGTTGGCGCCCGCCCGTCGGGGCGGCGTGGTGCAGCGCTGCGCGATCGTCTACAATCCATTCCGAATCATGCACTTTGCCACCGTGCCGGGGAAAGTGCATGAACCGCCTGCCGGCGGGCGGGGATGCGCTCGCAGGGCACTTCGATGGCGCGGGCCCGCCAACGGTCGGCCGGCATGCATCGCGGCCCTAAAGAGTCGCCCTGGCGGGTCGCCAATAGCAGAACCGGTCGCGAAGGGTCGCGCCGGGGGTGGGTGCGGGCAGCGGTGGCCTGGGACACGCGGACGCGGGGGAGCATGAAGGCAACCGGGTTCTGGAAGAGCGACGGCTTCATCGGTCTCGCGATCGCGCTGGTGCTCGCGGTGCTGTCCGGCGGCGAACTGCTGCAGGCGCTCGACCGCAAGGCCTACGATCTCGGGGTACGGCTGTCATCGGCCGAACCTTCGGCGCAGATCGCGGTCATCGCGATCGATGACGCCAGCATCGCCAACATCGGTCGATGGCCCTGGCCGCGCGACGTGCACGCGCGGATGACCGACATCCTCACTCGCGCCCAGGCGAAGGTGGTCGGCAACACGGTCTTCTTCACCGAACCCCAGTTCGATCCGGAGCGCAATCCGGCGCACGCGGGAATCCTCAGGCTGCGCGAACTGCTCGCCGGTCCGGCGGTCGCGGCCGTGGGCGGGGCCGCAGGCGCGGAACTCGCCCAGGCGAACGAGGTGCTGTCCACGGTCGAGGCCGGGCTCAACACCGATCGCGCGCTGGCCGCCAGCGTGCGCGCCAATGGCGCCACGCTGCTGCCGATGGTGTTCCAGCAGTTCGATCGCGAGCCGCTGGGCAACCCGGATCGGCCGCTGCCGGCCTTCGTGACCGCCAATGCCGTGGCGGCCGCCCCCGGGCAGGGCTCGCTGCCGGTCTCGGCGCTGGCGCCAATCGTCCCGATCGCCGATATCGGCGCGGCGGCGGCGGGGGTCGGTCACCTCAACTACCACCTCGACATCGACGGCGCGGTACGCACCGACGCGCTGGTGGTCCGCCACTACGAGCAGTTCTTTCCGTCCTTCGCGCTGTTGCTCGCCGCCCGCAGCCTGAACCTGGGCCCGCGCGACATCCAGGTCGAGCCCGGACAGGGCGTGCGCCTGGGCCGGCTGGCGATCCGCACCGACGAGCGGATGCTGATGCATTCGTTCTTCTATCGGGGGACCGAGGGCAAGCCGGCGTTCGCGCCCGATTCGTTCTACGACGTGCTGACCGGGCGCATCCCGCCGGAGAAGTACCGCGGCCGGATCGTGATCATCGGCCCCACCGCCGCCGGCGTGGGCTCGCTGCTGGTCACCCCGATCGCCACCGACCTGCCGGGCGTGATGGCGCTCGCGCACTCGGTGTCGAGCATCCTGCAGGAAAATTTCTTCGTCGCGCCCTCCTGGGGCGAGGCGGTGCGCTGGGCGGCTTTCGCGGCCGTGCTCGCCTACCTGGTGCTGCTGCTGCCGCGGCTGAAGGCGGCGACCGGGGCGGCGATCACCGCGGCGATCTTCGTCGCCGCGCTGGCCACCCACTTCGGGCTGATGATCGGCCAGTCGACGTGGATCCCGCTGATGCTGCCGCTCACGCTGCTGCTGCTCGGGCACCTCGCGCTCACCACGCGCCGCTTCCTGGTCACCGAGCGCGGCAAGGAGCGCTCCGACGTCGACCTCGCGCACACCAACCGGATGCTCGGGCTGGGCTACCAGGGACAGGGCCAGCTCGACATGGCCTTCGACTGCTTCCGCAAGCTGCCCACCGACGAGTCGGTGCTGGAACTGCTCTACAACCTCGGACTCGACTACGAGCGCAAGCGGCAGTTCAACAAGGCCGAGTCGGTGTTCCGCTACATCGCCGACTTCAATCCGAAGTTCCGGGACATCGCCGAGCGCAGCCAGCGCGCGGTGCAGATGCAGAACACCGTGATCCTGGGCGCCGGTACCCAGCATCCCGGGGGCGGGCTGGTGATCGGCGCCGGCGCGGAGAAGCCGCGACTGGGCCGCTTCGAGGTCGAGCGCGAACTCGGGAAGGGCGCGATGGGGATCGTCTACCAGGGCCGCGACCCCAAGATCGGGCGCGTGGTGGCGATCAAGACGATGGCGCTGGCCCAGGAGTTCGAGGGCGACGAGCTGGCCGACGTGAAGGAGCGCTTCTTCCGCGAGGCGCAGACCGCCGGGCGGCTGGCGCACCCGAACATCGTCACCATCTACGATGCGGGCGAGGAGCACGACCTCGCCTTCATCGCGATGGAGTTCCTGAAGGGGCGCGACATGGTCGAGTTCACCAAGCCCGACGCGCTGCTGCCCCTGCCCAGGGTGCTGTCGATCGGCGCGCGCGTGGCCGAGGCGCTGGCCTATGCACACCGCAACAACGTCGTGCACCGGGACGTCAAGCCGGCCAACATCATGTACGAGCGCGACTCGGACACGGTCAAGGTCACCGACTTCGGCATCGCACGCATCACCGACTCCAGCCGCACCAAGACCGGCATGGTGCTCGGCACGCCGTCCTACATGTCGCCCGAGCAGCTGTCCGGCCAGAAGGTCGACGGCAAGTCCGACCTGTTCTCGCTGGGGGTCATGATCTACCAGCTCGCCTGCGGCCAGCTGCCGTTCCGCGGAG
>JBIPNU010000401.1:0-3335 GCA_044370615.1 Burkholderiales bacterium | reverse complement strand
CTCGATGGCGCAACTGATGTTCCGGATTGCGAACGAGGAGCCGGCCGACCTGTCCACGGTCCGCGCCGATGTCCCTGCCTGCCTGACATCGCTGCTCAGAACGGCCCTGGCCAAGCAGCCCGGCCAGCGGTTCGCCTCCGGCGACGAGATGGCACAGGCGCTTCGCGCCTGCCTCGCCACGCTCGAGGCCGCGACACCGCGCCCGGCCTGAACCCATCTACCGTTCCCACCCGGAAGTCCTACGTGCCACCTGTCCCCGACCTCAACAGCGCGCTGGCCATGGCCTACTGCTCGGATCCGGGCATGGTCCGTTCCCACAACGAGGACAGCGTCGCGGTCGACCCGCAGATCGGCCTGGCGGTGCTGGCCGACGGAATGGGCGGCTACAACGCGGGCGAGGTGGCGAGCGGCATCGCGGTCGCGATGATCCGCGAGGGGGTCGGCAAGGCGCTTGCCGAGCCGCATCGGCCGGCGGGGGACGCGGCCGCCGCGGTGGCGCGCGCCGAGGGCATCATGCGCGAGCAGGCCTCGCGGGCGAACGCGTCGATCCACCAGTCGGCGCTCACCCAGCCCCAGTACGCAGGAATGGGCACGACGCTGGTCTGCGCGCTGTTCTCGATGAACCGCGTCACCGTCGGGCACATCGGCGACTCCCGGCTCTACCGGCTGCGGGGCGACAGTTTCGAGCAGATCACCCGCGACCACTCCCTGCTCCAGGAGCAGATCGACAGCGGCATGATCTCCAGGGAAGACGCGCGGCACTCGATGAACAAGAACCTGGTGACCCGGGCGCTGGGGGTCGATCCAGTGGTCGAGACCGAGATCCATACCTACCCGGTGATCCCCGGCGACATCTACCTGATGTGTTCCGACGGGCTGTCCGACATGATCCCGGACGCGGAGATCCACAGCACGCTCGACATGCTCAAGGCCAACCTGCAGCTCGCAGCCGACCAGCTGGTGCAGATTGCGAACGATTACGGCGGAAGGGATAACGTCTCGGTGATCCTGGTGCAGGTCAAGGGCAGGTTCTCGGGTGAGACCGGCTGGATGTCCCGATTCATGTCTTGGCTCAAATAAGGTATAAGGGGTAGGCCATGGCGAAACTCATCATCAGCGTCGACGGTCAGGTTCTGGACGAGGTTGAACTCGTCAAGGAGCGCACCTCGATCGGGCGCAAGCCACACAACGACGTGCGGATCGAGAACCTCGCGGTCAGCGGCGAGCATGCCGTGATCGTGACCATTCTCAACGACTCCTTCCTCGAGGACCTGGGCAGCACCAACGGCACCACGGTCAACGGGAACCCGGTCAAGAAGCACTTCCTGCAGCACAACGACGTCGTCGAGATCGGCAAGTACAAGCTCAAGTACATCAACGAGAAGGCGTCTCAGGCGCCTTCCGGCGATTTCGAGAAGACCATGGTGCTGCGGCCGGCGGCGCGTGCCGGTGGCGCCACGTCCACGACGGTCACCCCGGGCGGCGCGGAGGCCACCATCACCCGCGCCGGACCGATGCCGATGGCCGATCCAGCCGCGGTGATCCGCGCTGCCGCCCAGGTGCCTGCCGCGGCTGAGGCAGCGGCTGCGGCCGCCTCGGCAGGCCCCGCGCCGGTCGAGCCCGCGGTTGCCCCGCCGCCTGCGGCGCCCACGATCGCCCCGACCACGCTGCCGCCCGCGCAGCCCCCGGCTGCCATCCAGATCCTCACCGGGCCCGGTGCCGGCAAGGAACTCGATCTCGTCAAGAACCTCACCACGCTTGGCAAGCCCGGGGTCCAGGTGGCGGTGATCACCAAGCGGCCCCATGGGTTCTTCATCACCCATGTCGAGGGGGCCCAGTTCCCGCGGGTCAACGGCGTGCCGCTGGATGCGCAGCCGCGTCAGCTGAACGATCACGACATCGTCGAGCTGGCCGGGGTCAAGATGGAGTTCTTCCTCAAGCCCGCCTGATGGCGCCGGCCGGTCCCGGAGCAACGCAGGCCCGTGCGGCGGGCTCGGAGGGGTGACGGGATGCGCAGCCAGGTCGTCAGGATCGCCCTCGGTCTCGCGCTGGTCGCCGCGTTCATGGCGAACGCGGCCAGCTGGTTGCGGCTGCCGCTGGTCGAGCGGCTGGAGGCGATCGCCTACGACGCTCGGTTGCGCCTCACCATGCCGGGGGGGGTCGATCCACGGGTCGTGATCGTGGACATCGACGAGCGCAGCCTGCAGGTCGAAGGACGCTGGCCATGGCCGCGAGACCGTGTCGCGAAGCTGGTGGACGAGCTGTTCGACCGTTACCAGGCAAGCGTGGTCGGTTTCGACATCGTGTTTGCCGAGCCCGACGAGAGTTCCGGGCTCGCCCGGCTGGAAGCGCTCGCCCAGGCCGAACTGCGCGGGGTTCCCGGATTCGAAGGTCTGCTGCGCGAACTGCGGCCCCGGCTCGAGTACGACCGGCTGCTTGCTGCCCGTCTCCAGGGACGTCCGGTCGTGCTCGGCTACTACTTCTCCGCCCGCGGCAGCCAGGGCAGCGAGCAGCCGCTGGCAAGCGGCGCCCTGCCGCCGCCGGTACTCGCGGCGGGCACCTTCACCGGGCGGGGGGTGCGCTTCACCCGATGGGACGGCTACGGGGCCAACCTGCCGGTGCTGCAGCAGGCGGCGAAATCCGCCGGCCATTTCAACCAGCTGACCGACACCGACGGGGTCGCGCCGGGTGCCGATGCTGGTCGAGCATGCCGGCGCGTACTACGAGTCGCTATCGCTCGCGATGATGCGCCTGCTGCTGGGTTCACCGCCGGTCGAGCCCGGCTACCCGGTGTCCTCCGCCCTGTCCCGGGGTTACGCGGGCCTGGAGTGGCTCAACGTCGGCCCGCTGCGCATCCCGGTCGACGAGCTGGTGAGTGCCTACGTACCGTATCGCGGTCGGCGCGGCAGCTTTCCCTACGTCTCCGCCACCGACGTGCTGACCGGCAAGGTCGATCCGGCCGTGCTGTCGCGCCGCATCGTGCTGGTGGGCACCAGCGCCCCCGGGCTGTTCGACCTCCGATCGACCCCGGTCGACCCCATCTATCCGGGCGTCGAGATCCACGCCAACCTGATCGCCGGCATGCTCGACGGCAGCATCCGCCAGCGTCCCCCCTACGTACTGGGGGCCGAGTTCCTGCTGCTTGCGCTGGTGGGCATCGCGCTCGTGTTCGCGCTGCCACGCCTGACCCCGCTGCGGGCGAGCCTCGCGGCCGGCGGCGCGCTGCTGGTGCTGATCGCGCTGGATGCGGTGGTCTGGCACTGGGGGCAACTCATCCTGCCGATCGCCTCGGGCCTGCTGCTGGTACTGCTGCTCTACGCGGCCAACATGGCCTG
>JBIPNU010000065.1:0-8372 GCA_044370615.1 Burkholderiales bacterium | reverse complement strand
ACGGCCGCGGCGACCAGCGCCCGTGCTTCGTCATCGTCGTGGATCTCGCGCACGAAGTCGCGGTCGATCTTCAGCACGTCGAACGGGAAGCGATGCAGGCAGGACAGCGACGAATACCCGGTGCCGAAATCGTCCATCGCCAGGCGCACGCCGGCCTCGCTCAGGCGGCGCAGGGCCTCGCGCACCTCGCGCTGTTCGCCGAGCATCAGCCCCTCGGTCACCTCGATCTGCAGTTGCCGCCCCTCGAGGCCGTGGTTTCGCAGGGTCGCGAGCACGCCGTCGGTGAGGGTGGCATCGCGGAACTCGCGTGGAGACACGTTCACGCTGATGTGCTCGAGGTACGCGCCGGCGGCCATCCACCGGGCCATCTGCGTGCAGGCGTGCTCCAGCACCCAGCGACCGAGCGGCACGATGAGACCTGTGCGCTCGGCGATCGGGATGAACTGGTCGGGCGGCACCGCGATGCCGTCCACGTCCGTCCAGCGCAGCAGGGCCTCGGCCCCGACCAGGCGCCCGTCGGCCGCCGCAATCAGCGGCTGGAACGCGAGCTGCATCTCCCCGCGCTCGATCGCCTCGCGAAGGCGCGCCTCGATCCCGAGGTTGCGCGTCGCGCGCTCGTGCATCTCGGCATTGAAGAACCGCGAGGTATTGCGTCCAGCGGCCTTGGCTTCGTACATCGCGAGATCGGCGTTGCGCAGCAGCGTTGCCGAGTCGCGCCCATCGTCGGGATACACGGCCATGCCCAGGCTGGGGGTGATGTGGATCGACGCGTCCGCGATCCTGAAGGCTGGCTGGAATGCGAGTCGCAGCTTCTCCAGGACGGCGTGGGTACCGTCGAGATTCGCGATCTCGCCGAGCACGACGATGAACTCGTCCCCGCCCAGCCGCGCCACGGTGTCGATCGCGCGCACCGAGTCTCGCAGGCGCAGTGCCGCCTGCACGAGCAGGGTATCGCCCCCGGCGTGGCCGAGCGTGTCATTGACCTTCTTGAAGTCGTCGAGGTCCAGGAAGACCACCATCGCGCGCGTGCCGCTGCGCTCGGCCTGCAGCAGCGTCTGCGACAGGCGCTCGAGGGCAAGACTGCGGTTGGGCAGGTCGGTCAGGCTGTCGTACTGCGCCTGGCGCTGCAGCTGCTCCTCGGCATGCCGTCGCACATCGACTTCGTGCTGCAGCGCGGCGTTGGCGCGCGCCAGTTCCTGCGTGCGCCGCTCGACGCGCGATTCGAGTTCGCTGCGTGCCGCCCGCAGCAGGGCCTCGCGCTCGGCGACACGGTCCTGCAGCGTGTTGAAGGCGTCTCCGAGGTCGGCCAGCTCGTCCCGACCGGTCACCGGTACGGGTATCCGCGTTGCGCCCTCGGCAACCCGCATCGCCGCCGCCCGCAGCCCGGCGATGCGGCGCAGGAGGTGGCGAGTGAGCGCGCCCAGCGCCAGGCCGACCAGCAGCAGGCCGCCCAGCGAAACCGCGAGGAACGATGCTCGCTGGCGTTCGCGGGCCTGCGCGGCGGCCGCCTGTTGCTGGTCTGCTTCACGCTCGGTGTAGCTGCTGGCAGCCAGCAGCGTGCGCGTGATGGCCTGGTGTCGAGGCGCGGATTCGAACGTGGAGAGGGCCGAGACCGCACGGCTGTCCATCACCATCGCGAGCTCGATGGCCCGTTCCAGATCGGCGCGGTAACGCGTCCAGTGGTCGCTCAGGCGCAGGTGGTCGCTCGCCGGCAGCGCGGCCGTCGATTGCGCCCAGCGCCGCAGGCTCGCATCGAAGGCTGATGCTTCCGACCGCAGGAAGCTCACCTGGTCTGACATCGCGAACATGTCCTCGATCCGAGCAAGCTCGATCTCGAGCACCCGGATCCGTGCCGCCTGCGCCTGCAGCGCGTTGAGCTGCACGAGTGGCAGCAGTTGCTGCTGGCGTGTCGTCTCGAGTTGTACGGCAGCCTCCCGGAGCGTGCGGTCGCCGAGAACCACGAGCGCAAGCACGAGTACGCCGACGCCGGCGAATGACAACGTCAGCTTGAGGCGCAGGGACTGACGACGCAGCAGGAGCATGTGTTTCGCGGCCGCAGGGTCAGGGTCGGCCGGTCGCGGTGGCGCGGACGGAAGCCTGTTGCAGCGCGCGCCAGTGCGCGATCTGCGCTGCGCGTCCGAGGCGGTCGGTGATGGCGTCCCACGCGCGCGAGGTCCGCGCCATCGCCTCCTGCGGATTGATGCGTCCCGCCGCTGCCTGCCACAGCTGGTGGCTCAGCGCCGCCATGTACTCGGCGTCCCCGGGCAGCCCGGTACCGCCCGGGCGAACGATCCGAAGTTCGTCGCGCATGACGTCCAGCGCCTGCGGCGTGTAGAGCGCGCGTACCTGCTCGTCGCGCAGGTGATGGTGGCGGTACGGGTCGGCGATGCCGTTGGCCGTGACCGAGCGCAGCGAGTTGTCGGGGTCGGTCAGCCACATCGCGTAGAGAAAGGCGAGTTCGGGCTGGCTGCCGCTGCTGGGAATGACGAGGTTGTTGCCGTAGATGAACGCGGTACTGCGCTGCAGCTTCCCCTGATGGACGTATCCGGGCATGGGAGCGGCGATGAAGCGCCCGCGGATCGCGGACCCCTCGCGATTGGCAATCTTCGCGGTGGCCACGGTCAGGATGGTCGAGAACGTGTTGCCGCGCAGGAACAGCGGCAGCGTGTAGTTGAAGTCCTTGCCGTCTTCCAGCACCTGCGGCGGCGAGTAGGGCACGGTCGCGACGAAGCTCTCGGTGGCCGCGATGCCGGCCGCGGTGAGCAGTTGCGGACGCATGCGCTCGTCGAAGAAGGCGGGTCCGACCCCGATGGCCGAGAGGTAGCGCGGCAGCCAGTACATCCATGCGGTGTGCTTCTCGCGCGGTTCCCCGGCGCCGTAGAAGCCGTCCTGCGGGCGGTGGAAGAACTCCGCGAGTCGCTGATAGTCCGCCCAGGTCGTGGGCGCTGCCAGTTCGCGGCCGTGGCGCGCGCGGAACCGCGCCCGGTTGTCCTCGCTCTCGAGCAGGTCGCGACGCAGGAAGAGCATTGCCACGTCGAGGTCGGCCGGGATCGCCAGCACCTTGTCGCCGCGGCGCGACTGCGCGTCGAGCAGCAGGTAGCCCTCGGGCTCATCGGCCTGCAGGCGGAAGCCAAAGCGCTTGAGCATCGGGCGCAGGTCGACGATCAGCCCGGCGGCGTCGAGGTCGGCGAATTCGTGCGTGCGCGCGATGGTCAGGTCGGCATCGCGCCGGCCCCGGATGAAGGTCATCGAATCGACCTGCGGCATCACGCTGGCGTCGATCGGGATGCCGGTGAGACGTTCCCATTCGCGCTGCAGTTCGCCGTCGCGGCCCAGTAGCGACACGAGGTTGCCCTGCTTGGCGCGCAGGCGCAGCACGGTGCCGGGCTTGACCTCACCGGAGGCGACGAGCTTGCGCGCAGCCGCGATTGCCCGGTCGGCCTGCTCACCGGCCACGGCGGGCAGGGAGACCAGTGCGAGGGCTGCGACGAGAAGGTTGGCGTACAGCCAATGCCGCGAGCGCGACACGGCTCGGCCGGTCCGCGTTGCGGTGGGGAGGAGGGGCAGCCATTCCATATCGGTAGAGCTTGATACCAGTGTCTCGAGGGCAACCTGCGCGGGCGTTCGCGCCCGCAAACCTGAGATTATCGGCAGCCGGCGGCGCGGCTTTAGCTCGCTGGCGTGCCCGAGGCTAGCGGAAAGTTCAGCCGCTCCTGAATGGCACCAAGGATTACGGCCTCGCGAACAAGGCAATCGATGCGGCCGTGCATGCTGCCCTGCAACTCGCCTGGCCAGTGTCCTGACCCGGAAGCCGCTGAACCTGCTCGCCGCCGTCCGCAGGCGAAAGACAACGGCCTCTGGTACGGTATCCGTAATTCACGCGAGCCCGCTGTACGTGATCCCGCGCACATGAGTCGTTTCACGGGGCGGCACACACGGCGACCCCGAAGGATTCGAGACTCAGGTGTTCTCGAGCCCTGCCGGGGACAGGAAAAGCGCCTCGGGCGACGGCATTTCGCCGACCAGGTCCTGTTCGCGCAGGTAGCGGGACAGCGTATCGATTGCCCTGCTGTTCAGCACGGTCAGTCCATAGGGAAGCGGATCGCCGTCGAACGTGTCGAACGCCCGGGCCCAGTGCTGGCGGCCCCAGGGCACAAGCGTGGTGCCGAGGCGTCGCTGGTAGGCGGCGCGCTTGGCGAAGACGTAGGCAGCGGTGACCGCAGCGATGACCCCGGGTCGTTGCTCGACGACGTCGCGGCGTACCGCGACGCAATGGTTGATCGGGTAGATCCCGGAACGTTTGAAGTAGGCACGCTCCGCGCTTTCGGGATCCTGCAGCACGGTGCGAAGCTGCCGCTGCGCCGATGGCAGCGCGTGATCGCGCAGCGAGAACCCGACGATCGCGTCCACGCGAGATTCGAGCAGTAACGTCTCCACGTCGCCGTCGGCGAACTCCAGTACTACTCCGGGCGGCGGCGGGAAGCGCTGGCGGCGGCCACTGACCCACGTGATGGATGATGGCTCGATCCCGCACTCGTCTCGAAGCAGCCCGCGCACCCATACCGCAGCACTCATCGAATAGTCTTCGACGCCGATGCGCAGCCCCGTCAGCTGTTCGAGCCGGTGGACCGGACTGTCTCGCCGCACGACCAGGCTGCCGTGGCGAAAGGCACGACTCGGGAATATCGGCAGCGCCCACAGCGTGCCGACGCCGTTACCGCGCAGCATGAGGTAGTTGGCCAGGGAAAACTCGCACACCTCGTGGGGGAAGGAGGCGAGTACCTGGCTGAACAGCGCATTGACATTCGCTGTCGGGCAATACTCGACGTCGATGCCTGCATGTTTACCTGCGAGTGCCTGGGTGTGCTCGTAGTCCCCGCCGTGGATCGTGATGCCGCGGGGATCGCAGGCCGCGCTCGCGGAAGGTTCAGCGCGCGATTCGGACGACATCATGCGTGGACGGAGTGACGTGTGTTCGAGATCTGTACGCCGGCCGACCAGCGACCTCGGTGGGTGTTGCCGGTGGTGTCGCAGGATGGCCGATACTCAGTCTGTGCGGGCATGATCCGGCGTGGTTGCTTGCCTGCGGGGGCGGCGAAACGGTCGAACGGCGTCGTGTGAGTCGAGCAGCGCTTCGGCTCCCCGCGCCACGCGCTCGGCAAGTCTTTCAATATGCTCACGCCCGAGTCGCACCGCGAGCTCCGCGTCTCTGGCGAGCAGCGCCTCGGCGAGTGCGCGATGCTCTTCGAACGGAGGGGTCGTGATCGTAACTCTGGCGAGGTTGCGGTAACGGTCGAAGTGATCGAATAGGTGCTCTGCAATTCGCACCATCCACTCCGATCCGCAGCCGGACAGCAGCTCGGAGTGAAAGCTGCGGTGCACCCGTTCGTATGTGCTGTCGGGTGCCACTGGGCCGACGGCCTTGGTTGACCGCCGAAGCCGGTGCATCGCGACCAGCACGCGCTCCTCCCAGTCGTCGTCGCCTAGTCTCACCGCCTCCCGCAGGGCGATATCCGAGAGCATGCAGCGCGCCCGGGTCAGGTCCTTCAGGTCGCGGAGGCTGATCGGAGATACGGCGAAGCCGCGCATGCTGGAGTAGACCACCAGCGCTTCGCCACATAGGCGATTGAGAGCCTCGCGCAGCGGATTGGCGCCGGTCACATACCGGTCCATCAGGTCGGTGATGCGCAGACGCTGGTCCGGCATCAGTTCCCCGGTGACGATATCCCGACGCAGGCGCCCGTGAATGGACAGCGGAGTGACGGCCGCGTCGTCGGCCCGGGCGTGACCGGAACTCGCAATAGACATGTTCGGCGGGGTTTCCGTCGCCCCCACCGGCCCTCGCCGCTTCTGCACGCCTGTTGTCCTTGGATAAAGTGTCACGAATAATACACGAAATTGCGAGTTATGATTGAACAACATCGGAAAAACGATATAGTGCATTTCATACATTGTTCAGTGCGGGATGAACCCGGACGAGCGCCTGGCTCTCACCCGCAGTGGCAGTTCGCGAGCCTCGCGGTGGGGGGCGGGCCGCAGGCGGGTTTGCGCTCCAGCGCATCCGATTTACAGCACGTCAGAGGCGACCATGAAGATTCAAACCATCCGGACGGAGACCGTCGGTGAACCTCGGCCAGGAACGTGGTCGAACGCGAAAATCTGCGGGAATCATTTCTTCATCGCGGGCATGACTGCGCATGACATGAACGGCAACATCGAGGGTGACGATTGCGTGTACTCGCAGGCGAAAGTCACTTTCCGCAAGATCAAGCACCTCGTGGAGGCGGCCGGCGGAAAGATGGACGACATCATCGACCTGACCATCTTCGTCACCGACATCCGTCAGCGCGAGGAGGTATGGCGGGCCCGCGCCGAGTTCTTCTCAGGAGACTTTCCCTGCTGCGCGCTGGTGGAGGTCTCCGCACTGGGATTGCCGGCGCTGAAGGTCGAGGTCAAGGCGCAGGGTTTCATCGGTGGCGGTACCTGAAATGCGTGGCGTGTTCGTGCGGGGCGCCCTCCGGGCCAGGCTGGCAATGGCGCCCGAAGATCTCCCAGCCCACAGGGGCTGGCCGGCATGACTTACTGCGCGCGCTGGGACTGCCGCGCCGGCGCGGGGGAGTTCGGGGCCGTGTCGATACGGGAGCCGGCGCACTGCAAGGCTGGGTTTATGGGCGGCTGCGCAGCAGGTGGTCGACGACTCGAGGACAAATGCCGGAGGCCGTACCGATGAATGCGCGTGTCGCAAGCTGCGTGCCCATCCTGTTCGCACTTGCGCTGGGTCCGTTGACCGTCGAGGCCAGTGAGAGCGCGTACCCCCAGCGTCCGATCCGGCTGCTCATCGGCCAGTCGCCCGGGGGCACCTCGGATACGGTGGGCCGCACGCTGGGACAGCGGATCGGCGAGTTCGTCGGCCAGGCGGTGGTGGTCGACAACCGAGCAGGAGCCGGTGGGCTGATCTCGCACGAGATCGTTGCACGCGCTGTGCCCGATGGTCATACGATGCTGTTGTCCGGCCCCAATCTGGTGATCGGCCCGGTGCTGGCGGGCAAGCGAACCTACGATCCGCTGAAGGAGTTCGTGCCGATCGTCCGGCTGGCAGAGGCACCCAATGTATGGCTGGTGTATCCGTCGCACCCGGCCCGCACCATGGCCGAGCTGATCGCCTTCGCGCGCGAGCGACCCGGCCAGGTCGATTTTGCCTCTCCCGGGCCGGGCACCACCCAGCATCTGGCTGGCGAGCTGCTCAACCTCGCGGCGGGTATCCGGCTCGTGCACATTCCGTACAAGGGCGGGGGGCCGGCGCTACTGGACCTCCTCGGGGGGCGCGTGCTGGTCATGTCCTCGACGTTGCCCTCGGCGGTTGGCAGCATCAAGTCCGGCAAGGTGAGGGCACTGGCGGTCACCAGCGGCCAGCGCTCGCCTGTGTTGCCCGACGTACCGACGGTCGCCGAAGCGGCCCCATTGCCTGGACATGAGGTTGTCACCTGGCAGGGGTTCCTGTTTCCCCTCGGGGTCCCTGCCGGTATCGTCAATCGTATCCAGCGCGAAACGGTCCGCGCGCTCGCAACCCCGGATGTCGTCACGCGCCTGCGTGACCTCGGGCTGGAGCCAGTCGGCGGGACCACCGCCCAGTTCAAAGCCTACCTGGAGGCCGAACGCGACAAGTGGACACGGGTGATCGTGACATCCGGGCTCAAGTAAGCCCGGACGACCTCGCTCTCTCGCTCGCGCTCGGTCGTCGCTCGGCTCGCCGCATCGCCGGTCGACGACTACGGTCTCGCACTCGCATCGGGCCGACTGCCCGGACGCTTCGCCACCCGCCTGTCGAGTTTCGCGATTGCCAGCGCATGGGCTTCCGCCAGCAGTGGCTTCACGGACTCGAAGGTCGCCTTGCCGGGGTCGGGCACCGCTACCCATCACATCCGGCCGTAGAGCGGGTGAGGCATCCAGCGGTCCAGCGAGGTGAAGTCGTGGCCGGTGGCGACCACGCCACCGGCGGTCGGTCGTGCGGGCGGCGGGCCGAACAGTGAACGGCAGGTGGCCTTGCCGATGCCGATGCTCAGGCGGAACACGCCATGGCGCTGCAGGTTCGAGGCGCGGTCGTTCTCGCCATCCTTGTCCTTGAGCGTGGCGAAACAGCCCCCGCGCGGGAGTCGTCGCTCCGGGTTGCAGAAGAACGAAAGCTCGCCTCAGGCCGACACCGGCGCGATGCCCGGGAAGGACTCGGTGATGTGCCGGGCGATCGATGCGTGTTCCCTGTCGGAGCGGTGCTCCGCTGCCGATGACCGGGGCCCGTGGCGAGAAGTTGAACGGGGCCGGGAAGCCTGCTGGCCCAGCCTGGCGGCACACGCGCCACCTTCGGTGCGCGCACG
>JBIPNU010000064.1:0-8401 GCA_044370615.1 Burkholderiales bacterium | reverse complement strand
GAGGTGCAGATCGTGCTGAGCAGCGTGGGCACGTTGCTGCCGCTCGCGCGGGCGGGAAAGGTGCGCGCGCTGGCGGTCACCGGATCGAAACGCAGCGCTGCGGCGCCAGAGCTGCCCACGGTCGAGGAGGGCGGCGTGCCGGGCTTCGTTGCCACGACCTGGTACGGCATCGCCACCACCGGCGGAGTGTCGCGCCCGGTGGTCGATCGGCTGAATGCGGAACTGCGGCGGTTGCTCGGCGAGCCCGAGGTGCGCGCGCAGCTCGCAGCCCAGGGCATCGACGAGCCGCAGCCGGGCACGCCCGAGGCTCTGGCCGAACTGATCCGGCGCGAACTGGCAAAGTGGGAGAAGGTGGTGCGCGCCTCGGGCGCGACCATCAACTAGCCGCTAGGCACCCAGCCCGGCGAACCGCGCGATCGCCTTGATCTCGATGAGGGCACCGGGTCGGATGAGCCCGGCCACCATCACCCCGGTCGCCGCCGGATAGGGGCCGTCGCCGAATACCCGGCGTCGCACCTCCGCGGTGCGCGCATAGCCCTCGAGGGTGGTGAAGTACTCGGTGGTCTCGACCACGTGACGGAAATCGAGCCCGGCGGCCTGCAGCACGCCGCCCATCTTCTCGAAGACATACTCGGTCTGGCGAACGATGTCGCCTTCGCCCACGAGACGACCCTGCGCGTCGGCAGCGGTCATGCCCGAGATGAACAGCAGGTCACCGGCGCGCACGGCGGCCGAGAAGGTATAGCGCGGGTTCCAGCCGGTGGCCGGGGCGATCGCGGAGAAAGGGTGAGTCATCGGTCGTTCTCCAGGGGGCGGGTGGCGATCAGGTAGGCGTGGTGGCCTTCGGCGAGCGGTCTTCCGAGCGTGTCGAGCAGCCGGACGGCCAGCCTCAGCACGCCGCGGCGCGGATCGCGCCCGGGCGTGGCCGACAGCACCTCGAACTCGCAGCGCACGGTGTCGCCTTCGCGGACCGGAGCCAGGAAGCGCAGGTCCTGCTCGAGGAAGGCGATCATCGCCGACTCGAGTTCGCGCGAGACCTCGGTGGCGCCCAGCGCCCCGCAGGCGGCCAGCAGCAGGCCGTGGGCGACCGGACGGCCGAAGCGCGTGCGCGCCGCGTAGTCGGCGTCGTAGTGGATCGGGTGGGCATCGCCGGTGAGGGTTGCGAACGCGAGAAACTGCTCCCGGTCGAGCCTGCGGGTCGGCCCGTCGAAACGCTCGCCCGGCCGGAAGTCCTCGAGGTAGCGCTGCCTCGGGCGGCGCGCGGGATCGTCGGCCGATGCCACGTCAGCCCCGTCTAGTCGGCGCGCACGCCGGCGGCCTGGACCGCCTGGCGGAACAGCGCGATGTCGGCCCTCAGCTGCGCCGCGTAGGCCTGCGGAGTGCTGCCGACCGGTTCGATGCCGAGCGCGGCGAGCCGCTGCTGGGCATCGGGATGGCGGACCGCCCGGCCGATTTCGGCGGCCAGTCGCTCGATGATCGCGCGCGGCGTGCCGGCCGGCGCGAGCATCGCCACCGACGGCAGCAGCACGAAGCCCTTCACGCCCAGCTCGAGGAAGGTGGGCACGTCGGGCGCCTGCGGGGTGCGCTGCGCGCTGGCCACCGCGATCAGGCGAACCGTCCCGGCCTTCACGTGCGAGGCGACCGAAGGCAGTACCGTGAACAGCATGGGCACCTCGCCGGCGACCAGCGCCGGGGTCGACTGGCCGCTGCCCTTGTAGGGCACATGCACGAGGTCCATGCCCACCCGACGACGCAGGATCTCCATCGCGAGGTGATGCGGACTGCCGACGCCCGACGAGCCGTAGGTCGCGCCGCCACCGCGCGATTTCGCCCATGCGACCAGTTCGGGCAGCGTCTGCGCGCCGGTGCTGGCGTGCACCGCAAGGAAGAAGGGGGCGGTGCCCAGCAGGCTGACCGGCGCGAAATCGCGCTCGATGTCGTAGGGGAGCTTCGGCGTCATCGCCGGCGTGATCGCGGTCTGGCCGAGGTCGGCGACGAGATGGGTGTGTCCGTCGGGCAGCGCGCGGGCGACCAGCTCGGTGCCGATCACCCCGCCCGCGCCCGGCCGGTTGTCGACCAGGAACGGGCGACCGAAAGTCTCGGTCAGGCGCTGGCCGACCACGCGCGCCAGCGTGTCGGGCAGGCCGCCGGGCACGTAGGGCACGAGCAGTCGCACCGGTCGCTCCGGCCAGCGCGTGGAGGCATCGGCCGCAGGTGCGGTGCCTGGCGCGCCGGCCAGCGCGGCGGCGACCATCAGGCACGCGAGCGCCAGGGCTCGGGGGACACGCGCGGTCAGGCGTGTGTCGGCTGCGTGCGCGCAGGCAGGCGCGGACCGGTCGAACGGGAGCAGGCAGGTCGGCATCGGTGGGGGCGGGGCTGGGCGTGGGGGCTGAAGGTGGACCGAAGCATCGCGGCCGAGGGCGGCCGGGCCGCCGCCCGGGCGAGGCAGGCGCGCGCTGGATCGTCCGGTGTGATCACGCAGCCGCGGTTCGGCCGGCGATCGCGTGACCGTCGAAGTGTAGCCCGCCCGGGCGGTTGACGACCTGCGGGCGCGATGGCACGGTGGCACGGTCGATGCAAGGCGCGTTGGGGTCTCGCGCGTCGCGCGGGCGGCGCATCCCCCGTTGAGGAGTCCCGATGTCCGGTCCGACCAGAACCCATCACCCCGCGCAAGGCTCCCCCAGGGCGCGCGGCCCCGGCGGCGCTCGTGGGGGCATCGATACGCGTGCCCGGGACTGCCCTGCATGGGGTCTCCCGCAGGCTGGCGCGCAGGCCGTCGCGAACCCGGTCGGCCGGGCGGGGCCGGCGACCGATCGACGTGGCACCGTCTGTGGCGCGCGCGGCCGTTCCACCCTCGCTGCAGGTCGAGTGCTGCTGGGCGCGGTCGTGCTGGCGGCGCCGCTTGCGGCGGCTCACGCCCAGACCTGGCCGGTCAAGCCGGTGCGCATCATCGTGCCGCTCGCGCCCGGCGGGGCCACGGACGTGATCGCCCGGCTGATGGGCGGGCGGCTGTCGGAGGTCTGGGGGCAGACGGCGGTGGTCGAGAACCGCCCGGGGGGGTCGACCATGATCGGGGCGGAGGCGGTCGCGCGCTCGACGCCGGATGGCTACACGCTGCTGATGGCGACCTCCGCGTTTCCGGTGAATTTCAGCCTGCAGACCAGGGTGCCCTACCAGCTGGCCGACTTCGCGCCGGTATCCAACATCGCCGAGTCGCCGAACGTGCTGGCCATCCACGCGAGCGTACCCGCGCGCAACGTGAAGGAACTCATCGCGGTGCTGCGCACCCGTCCGGGCCAGATCAACTACGGGTCCGGGGGAGTCGGAGGGTCCACTCACCTGGCTGCGGAACTGTTCAAGCTCCTCGCCAAGGTCGACATGGTGCACATCCCCTACAAGGGCGGCGGGCCTGCGGTCGCCGATCTCGTGGGCGGGCAGATCGCGCTCATCTTCGGCAACCTTCCCGCCGTGCTGCCGCACGCGAAGTCCGGCAAGGTGCGCGTGCTCGCGATCGCATCGGCGAAGCGCTCGCCGGCGATTCCCGACCTGCCGACGATGAGCGAGGCGGGCGTGTCGGGCTTCGAAGCGTCCACCTGGGCCGGCATCCTGGCTCAGGGCGCGACCCCGCCTGCGGTGATCGCGAAACTGCACTCGGACATCATGAAGGTGTTCGCGATGCCCGACACCCGCGACAGGCTGATCGCGGCCGGCTCGGATCCGATCGGCAACACGCCGAAGGAGTTCGCCGCGTTCATCGATGCCGAGATCGCGCGCTGGTCGAAGGTGGTGAAGGCCGCGGGCATCCGCGCGGAGTAAAGGGCGCCCGCTACCCGATGGCCGGCACGGCTGGCAGGCGAGGGGGCGGGCGCGGTACGCGGGTTCGGGCCAGCGCGCGACGCGCCGGGCGGGGCAGAGGGAGGCGGACATGAGCGGGTCGGGCGGTCGGGCGGACGTGACACGGACGACGGACGGGGCAAAGGCGGACGCGATCGCGCGAGCGTGGTCGGGGATCGAGTCAGCCCGCGAGGACCTGGTCGCGCTGTGCCTCGAACTGGGCAATCTCGAAAGTCCCCATGCCGCCGAGCGGCCGGCGGCCGAGCATGTGCGCGCTTGGCTCGCTCGCGCCGGCATCGAAACATGGCTGCAGCCGATCACCGAGCGCAGCGCCAACGTGGTGGGTTACCTGCCGGCGGCCGCCTCCGGTGGGAGCAGCCTGATCGTCAACGCGCACCTGGACACCGGCCCGGCGCTCGCGCCCGAGGCGACTGCCGATGACCGGCGCATCGAGGGCGCGTGGGTCGAGGGCGACCTGATCATCGGCAAGGGCGTGATCAACGACAAGGGCCAGCTCTGCGCCTTCATGATCGCGCTGCGCGCGCTGGTGCAGGCCGGGATCCGGCTGCGCGGGGACCTGTGGCTGTCGGGCGTGGCCTTCGAGACCGGGCGGCCGTCGGTCGACGCGCTGCAGGGCATCGACTGCCCCGGCGAGGGCTTCGGTTCGCGCTGGCTGGTCGATCGCGGCGTGACCGCCGACTTCGCGCTGGTGGGGGAAACCTCCGGCTTCGGCATCGTGCGCGCCGAGTGCGGCGAGGCGTCGATCAAGGTCCACATCCCCGGCAAGCGGGTCTACACGCCCCGGCTCGAGCGAGGCGCGGATCTCGGCCCGGGATCCAACGCGTTCGTGAAGGCCGCCCACCTGGTGCTGGCGCTCGAGCGCTGGGCGGTCGACTACCAGGCGCGCGAGAGCCGCGATTTCGACGGCGGGCGCTTCGTGCCGAAGGCACAGGTGGTGAAGATCGCCGGATCCGAGGCGCTGGGCTGGTGCAACGTCTACCTCGACGTGCGCATCCTGCCGGGGAGCAAGCCCGAGGCGATCCGGCGCGAGGTGGCGGCGGTCGCCGCGGCGCTGGGCATCGAGGCGCGCGCGAGCGTCTACCAGTTCTCGCGAGGCTACGTCGCGCGGGGTGCCGAGCCGCTGATCGCGGCCCTCGAGGCGGGCCACCGTCGGCTGTTCGGGGGCGAGCCCCCCCGGCCGCCGGCCGCCGAGACGAGCATGTGGCGCGATGTGAACGTGTTCAACGAGGTGGGCATCCCGGCGGTGTGCTACGGCCCGCCCCGGCAGGTCGAACCGTTCAGCGGCGCGCGCGATCGCGCGATGCGCATCGACGACCTGGTCGCGGCGACGAAAGTCTATGCGGCCACGATCATCGAGCTGTGCGGAGTCGAGGGCGACTGAGGTCGCGCGCACCGTGCCCGGGCACCGCGGGCAGCCAACGCAGCGGCTTGCCGGGCCGCGGACGCGCCGGCCATGCCGGCGCGGTCGTGCCCGCGCCGGATCCACCGGCGTCGGCGCACCAGGGCCGCGGGGGACGGGCGCCGGCCGGCGGGGGGGCCGCGCGCTCGTCCGGCGATTTCGCGCGACGCAGCCGCCTCGAGGCCCGGCGCACGCGCGCCGCGAGGTCAGTCGGCGCGGATTCCCGCGGCCTTCACGACCTGTCCCCATCGGGCGAACTCGCTGCGGATGAACTCCGAGGCCTGGTCGGCCGTTCCCGACAGCACCTCGCCGCCCATCGCCGCGAGCCGCTCCCGTACCTCGGGGGTGGCGATCGCGCGGTTCACCTCGGCGTTGAGCCGCTCGACGATGGCTCGCGGTGTGTCGCGTGGCGCCATCAGCACGTACCAGTTGACGGCCTGCAGTTGCGGCAGCCCGGCCTCCGCGCTGGTGGGCACTCCGGGCAGGTCGGCGACCCGGCGAGTGTCGAGCACCGCGAGGGCACGCATGCGTCCCTGTTTCACGTACGGTACAGCGCTGGAGGAGGCAACGAACACGAGATCCACCTCGCCGCCGACCGCCTGGCCCAGCGCCAGCGTGGCGCTCTTGTAGGGAACGTGCTCGATGCGCGTGCCGGTCAGGGCCTTGAAGAGTTCGCCGGCGAGGTGCGGGCTGGAGCCGACTCCGCCCGAGCCGTAGTTGAGCCGGCCCGGCTGGCGGCGCGCGAGCGCGACCAGTTCGCGCACGTCACGCGCGGGCACCAGCGGGTGCACGACCAGCACGTTCGGGATGGCGGCCACCTGGGCCACGGCGGCCAGGTCACGCACCGGGTCGAACGCGGCAGCGGGATTCACGTGCGGGTTGATCGCCAGCGGCGGTGCCGCCATCAGCAGCGTGTAGCCATCCGCGGCGGCCTTGATCGCCGCCTCGTGCGCGAGATTGCCCCCGGCGCCCAGGCGCGGCTCCGGGATCACCGGCTGGCCGAGCGACTGCGACAGGCGTGCGGCGAGGATGCGGGCGACCAGATCGGTGCCGCCGGCGAACGGAAGCAGCACGCGGATCGGGCGATTGGGCCAGGCCTGTGCGTGTGCCGGGGTCGCGGCCACCGTGGCACCCAGCGCAAACGCGAGCGCCGTCACCACGGTTGCGGGTCGCGCGGCGATCGCGCGCGGGGCGGCCGGCCGCGGGTATCGGAGCGTGCGCAGCGTCATCGCCCACCTCCCGAAGGAGCCGCGGGATCGTCCGCCTCGTCGGCCTCGAGCAGCGCCCACACCCGGCGGAAAGGGCCGCGGGTACGCACGAGTTCGGCGCCGGCGTCGGCGGCAAGATCGTCCTCGAGCCACTGCGGCTCGCCCAGTTGCGCGCTCAGCAGCGCGCGGTGCGCGTTCTCCTCGAACAGGAAGGCGCCGGCGATCGCCTCGACCACGCCCTCGCCGGTGATCGCAGCGCCGTGCGCGCGCATCAGCACCGCGCGGTGATCGCCCAGCGCGCGGGCGAGTGCGACGCCGCGCTCGGGGCTGCTCACCAGGCGTGGATCGGGATAGACCGGAACGCCGTCATGGAACAGGGTTCCCATCAAGTGGATCGGCCGCAGCGGGCGGGGTCCGGCGGCAGTCGCGGCGCTGGTGAAGGCGGTCGAATACATGCCGTGATAGTGGATCACGCAGCCCACGTCGGGACGTGCCTTCAGGATCTCGAGGTGGATCGGGTACTCGCCCGGCAGGTCGCCTCGACCCGCGATCCGGCGGCCGGCGAGATCGCACAGGAGGTAGTCCTCGGGATGGACTTCGCGGCCGAGCGAGTGGCGGGTGATCAGCCAGAGGTCCTCGCCCGGCAGGCGCGCGCTCAGGTGGCCGAAGCCCTCGATGAAGCCGCGCCTGTAGAGGAAGCGCCACGCCTTGAGCAGTCGCTCCATCAGGTCGTCGGGGATCCGGGCCATGCGGTTTCCTTTCAGTGTCGACGGGTTGGGTTCGCGCGCGACCGACGATACCACCGGCATCCTCGCCCGCGACCGGTCCGCGGCGGAACCCCGAGCCCCTGCGCGCCGGTGTTGCGGGACAGCGACGATCCCGCCGCGCTATAGTGCCGGTCGTGCGGGAGGCCGACCTCCCCGCCCGGCCGCAGGCCGGACCACACAGGGAGACATCCGGATCATGATGCTGCAGCGATTTGCCGGGGCCGCTTTCGTGGCAACCCTCGGGCTGGGGCTGGCCTCCGCGTCGGTTCAGGCGCAGATCTACACCGAGGACCAGCGGCCTTCGGCCTGCCACAAGAAGTACGACGACACCGGGCCCGGCAGGGACGTGATCTACGTTCCCACGCGCCTCAAGACCGTCGAGCGGATGCTCGACTTCGCCGAGCTGAAGGCGGGCGAAACGCTGGTCGACCTCGGATCGGGCGACGGGCGCATCGTGCTCGCGGCAGCCCGCCGCGGCGCCAATGCGCGCGGCATCGAACTCGACGAAGGTCGGTTCAACATCGCCCAGTGCTGGGCCAAGGAGACCGGCCTCACCGGCAAGGCGCGTTTCCTCCAGACCAACATCTTCGAGCACGATTTCACCGATGCGGCCGTGGTCACGATGTACCTGCTGCCCGGGCTCAACCTCAAGCTGCGTCCGCAGGTCCTCGACATGCGTCCGGGGACCCGGATCGTGTCGCACGCCTTCACGATGGGCGAGTGGGAGGCCGATCGCAGCGAGTCGGTGGCCGACACCAACCAGATGGTCTACCTGTGGATCGTCCCGGCCAAGGTCAACGGCACATGGACGGTCACGCCCAAGGGCGGGGCGCCGTTCCAGCTGAACCTCACCCAGCAGTTCCAGAAGTTCGAAGGTTCGGCGGCGATGGGCAGCCGCAGCGCCCGCGTGGCCAAGGGCCTGCTGCGCGGCGAGCAGATCAGCTTCTCGCTGGTCGAAAACGGCGGCGCGGCGCGCGACTACGCCGGTCGTGTCAGCGGCGATCGCATCGAGGGCAACGGCTGGACGGCCGTGCGGACGGCAAAGTAGCCGGCACCGCAGTCACCGGTGCAGAAGGCACCGGTACCGAAGCCACCGTTACCTCGGTCACCTGCGGACCGCCGCCTCGAGCGGCGGTCAGCGGGCTCCGTGGGGAGCCGGGCCCCGAAGCGGG